>NZ_JBEZCZ010000018.1:0-132513 GCF_040647875.1 Micromonospora sp. NPDC049230 | reverse complement strand
CGGCGGCAGAAACGACGTCTCAAAGGGCTGCCGAACTGGCGGTTGGTCCGATACGCCGATGACTTCGTCATCCTCGTCACGGGCACCCGCGAGCACGCCGAACAACTCCGCGAAGAAGTCGCCACGGTCTTGGCACCGATGGGCTTGCGCCTATCACTGGCCAAGACCGCGGTGGTTCATATCGACGAGGGCTTTGACTTCCTCGGTTTCCGCATCCAGCGGCACCAGAAGCGAGGCACGAACAGGTCGTATGTCTACACCTACCCGGCCAAGAAAGCCCTGAGGGCGGTAACGGTCAAGGTGCGGACTCTGACGCGCCGCAACGCGTCACACGACCTAGCCGGACTCCTACGGCGGGTTAACGCCACGACCAGAGGGTGGGCCAACTACTTCAAACATGGAGTGTCGAAAGCGACCTTCAACTACCTCGGCCACTTCACGTGGCGGCGGGTAGCGTACTGGATCCGCAAACGACACCCCGGACTGTCGTGGAAGGCCCTACGGCGGCGGTTCATGCCCGGATGGGTACCCACCGCCGACGGGATCACCCTATTCAACCCGGCATCGATCACGGTCAGCCGTTATCGATACCGGGGCAAGATCCCAACCCGCTGGGCAACGCACAACGCTAACACCTGACATCGACAGGAACCTGTGGAGAGCCGGATGCTCGGAAACGGGCACGTCCGGTTCGGGAGGCGGCATGGGGAAACGGGCCGGCCGGAAGACCGACACCGCGCCCCATGCCGACCTCACGTGCTCGACGCGAAGGGGCTGGCCACGGCCAAGCGTGAGCTGTACGTGATCAAGTCCGGGCTGCGTTCCGCCTCGGCACCCGTGGTGATCGGAAAACCGGGGCGTAAGGAGCGCGTCAGTCGGCGCGTGCGGGCCTAACAGGTACGGGGCGATCACGTTCGTCGGTGGTAGTGGTTGCGGCGGGGGAGTTGGTCGGGGTCGAGCCAGGCGGGTGGGACGAATTCGGGGTGGCCGTCGCCGCCGAGTCGCACGACCCAGTCGCTGTGGTGGAGGTGTCGGTGGTGGTGGCCGCAGAGCAGGACGGCGTTGGTGAGGCTGGTGTCGCCGCCGTCGGCCCAGTGCCGGATGTGGTGGCCGTCGCACCAGCGGGGTGGGCGGTCGCAGCCGGGGAAGGCGCAGCCTCGGTCGCGCAGGACGAGGGCGCGGCGCAGGGGGCCGGTGATGAGGCGGCGTTGCCGGCCGACGTCGAGGACCTGGCCGGCACCGTTGAGGACGGCAGGCAGAATGGCAGCGTCACAGGCCAGCCGGCGCACCGTCTCGGCGCTGACCTGCTGGCCGATGTCGAGAGCGCCGCTGCCCAACTGCTGTGTCAACCCGTCGTAGCTGGCGGTGACGACGACCTGTGTGGGGTCTCCGCCGTTCTCGGGTAGCTCGCCGGTGCGCAGGGTCAGCCGACACACGTCGGCCAGGGCGTCGTGGCGGCGTTGGCCCGGGGTGCGGGTGTCGTCGGGGCCGGTGGGCGCGGTCAGCGGGTCGATGGCGGCGCGGACCAAGGCGGCGGCTTCGGAGTTGAGGATGCCGATGAGGCGTAGCCGGCCGTCGGAGTGCTCGCTGATGGTGACGTGCCGGTCGCGGGCGGCCCGCGACTCCTGTGCCCGCAGCGCGGCCTCGGCGGCGGCATCGGCGATGTCCGGGGCGACGTGATCGAGGATGCGGCTGCTGAGTTTGCGCAGCAGGGCGGCATCGAACTGCGCGGCCCACTCGACGAGGACGCCGACGGCCTTGTCGGCGGCCTCCGGGCCGGCACTGGCGTGGACGGTCTGGACCGTGGTGGCGATGACCCCGACCTGCTCCCGGTCGACCGTCCCGCTGGCCAACGCGTCTCGCACCCCCGGCGGGGCGGTGTCGAGCGTCGCGGACAGCTCGACCAGGCGGCGGGCGGCACCGACCCCGAGGCGTAACCGGTCGCGGAGCCACACCGCCGTCGAGGACGCGCCCTGCGCGGTCGCGGTGCCGCGACCGTCCAGCTCGCGCACGAGGGTCAGCTTGACCGCGGCCAAGCGTTGTTCGATGCGGTGTGTGGCGTCGAGCGCTGCCACGAGATGGTGCTCGTTGGCGGCCCAGGCCGCCCTGTCGAAGCAGGCCGCCACGGCAGCCTCGGCCTGCTCCAACGCTTCAATCACACCAATAGATTAGAACAGGTGTGCGACAACTTTCGGTCGTCTGGTCGCCCCGGAGAGCGTCACCCTAGTCTGGGTCGCGGTCAGGGCCCGCCGCCGGAGTCGCTGGCGATGCCACTGTTGTGGGCCTGGCTGTCGTTGCCGCCGTAGCCCTTGCCGCGGGTGGTGCCCCGGCGATGGCGGTGCTGACGGTGCCCGCTCGCCTGGATCGCCTGGCGGGCTCGGCGCATCGTCTCGTCGGCTCCGGCCGGGGCGCGACGCCTGCGCCGCCGGACGACCAGCAGCGCGGCCACCAGGAGCACGGTGAGCAGCAGGGCGGCCACCCCGACCAGGATCCACACCCGTCCATCCATGCTCGCGATGGTAGGGATGCGGAGCCAGCCGAGCTGGTGGCCGCCCGGGGGAGGGCGACCACCAGCCGGGCGTGCTCAGGAGAGCGAGCAGGGGCTGCCGTTGACGGTGACCAGGCCCGGGTTCGGGTTGGCGCCGCCGGAGGTGGTCGCGTTGAAGCCGAACGTCACGGTGCCACCAGGATTGATCTTGGCGTTGTGTGACTCGTTCTTCGCGGTCACCGTCGCACCCGACTGGGTGACCTTCGCCAACCACGCCTCGCGGACCCGCTGGTCGCCGGTGAACGCGAAGCGCACGCTCCAGCCGTTGACGGCCGTGGCACCGGTGTTGCGGATGGTCAGCTGGGAGGTGAACCCGGTGCCGCCGTGCCAGGTGCCGTAGTTGCTGTAGGCCACCGAGCAGGTGGTGGCCGGCACCGCGCCGGCGTCACCCTGGTCGGCCAGGAACGAGGAGATCCAGGTCAGCGCCGAGTTCCAGTTGATCGCCACCTCGTTCGTCGAGTACGAGTTGATGTCGTCGACGTAGCAGAACTGCGGCGCGCAGCCGGCGAGCAGCTTGGCCACGAACGGGTCCTGGAGGGCGGCGTTCGCGCCACCGGCGAGGGAGCCGGCGGGCGGGCGGGGCAGGTTCGGGTCGAGCTGGTGGCCGAAGATGCGGCTGTGCTGGTTCTGTGCCGCGTGCTCGCCCCACCCGGTCACGTAGGAGATGTTCAGGGCGTTGCGGCCGAGCACGTAGTCCATCGCCTGCGTCGCGCCGTCGCGGTAGACGGGGTTGCTGGTCAGGTCGAAGGCGGTGCCCAGCACGATCGCGTTGTTGATGATGCTGCTGTTGCCGCCCCAGAAGTAGCTGTTGGGGTCGCCGGGCATCGGCAGCCCGTACGCCTGCCGGCGCAGCTCGGCGAGGTACGCGTCGGCGGCCGTGGTGACCGAGGCGCGGACCCGGGTGAGGTCGGCGGTGGGCAGCCCGCTGGGCACTGTGGCCAGGTCGAGGCGGCCGAGCGCCGCGACGCTCTGCCAGCCGAAGCCGCGCGGGTCGAACACGTCACCGGTGTGGTGCGGCGACGCGGTCAGGTCGGCCAGGTAGGTCTGCGCACCGGTGCTCAGGTACAGCTCGGCCGCCGCCCAGTAGAACTCGTCGGTGACGTTGCTGTCGTCGTACGCGCCGCCACCGGTGCCGTCGGTCGGGCTGGCGTACACCGCGGGGTGGGCCTTGGCGGCGGCGTAGGCCGTCTTCGCGGCGGTGCCGCAACGGGTCGCGAACGCCGCGTCGTAGGGGGCGAAGAGCCGCGCGCACTGGGCGGCGGTGGCGGCCAGGTTGAGGGTGGCCGCGGTCGACGGCGGGTGCAGCTCACGCGGCTGCGGGTCGTCCTGCGGGGCGAGCGGCAGCCCGGTCCAGTTCTGGTCGTGGATCTTGTGGTGGACCATGCCGGCGAGCGGCTTGCCGGCCGGCACCTGCATGCGCAGCAGGAACTCCAGCTCCCAGCGGGCCTCGTCGAGGATGTCCGGCACACCGTTGTCGCGCTCGGGCACCCGCAGCGTGCTGTCGGCGAGTGCGGCGCCGCCGTCGGCGGTGGCGGCGGTCTTGGTGCGCTCGAAGGTGTTCAGCAGCTGGTAGGTGGCGATGCCGCCGTTGACGACGTACTTGCCGTGGTCGCCGGCGTCGTACCAGCCGCCGCGCACGTCGAGGGAGTAGTCGCAGACACCCGGCTGGCAGGGCACGTTGGTGTCGCCCTTGTTGGGGGCCACGTCGAGGTGCCCGGCGGGGCGGGCGTACTCGTCGCCGATCAGGTCCCCGTCGATGGCGATGCCGCTGCGCTGGGCGTAGAAGAACTGCAACGAGTCGGAGCGCAGTTGGTCGTAGAGGGTGCCGGAGATGTCGAACGGGTGGCTGGTCTCGCCGTCGACGGTGAGCGTCAGCCCGCTGCCGGGGGTGCGGTAGCTGGAGAAGTCGACCGTCTGCACGTTCTGCCCGGAGGCGGCGTCGACACCACGCGCGGTGGTGGTGCCACTGGCCACGACGGCACCGGCGGCGGAACGGAGCTGCCAGGGCAGCGGCTCGGTGGCCTCGGTGACGACAGTGGCGTTCTTCGGGCCGCCGGGCAGGTAACCGACCTGGTTGACGCGCACCCGCGGCCCGGTGTCCGGCACGTACGGCTCGGGCGGCTCGCCGCCGCGCAGCGAGACGTCGTCGAGGCAGATGGTCTGCGTCTGGGCGGAGCCGCCGACCTGGAAGATCAGTTGGGCGCCGGGGTTGGTCTCCGGGACGGTGAAGGTCTGCTCGACGCGCTGGAGGGTGCCGGTCGCGGTGGCGTCCACCGCCGCGTACGTGGTGTACGGGGCGGTGCCGAGTTGCAACACGGCCTTGAGGGAGGCGCCGGGGGAGGCGGAGACGTCGAAGCCGAGGGTGTATTCGGCGCCCGCGATCAGCGGCACCCCGTCCTGGCCGATGCCGGCGTCCCAGGGGTTGGCCAGCCCACCCGCCACTGTGGTGCAGAGCTGCCCGTCGGTGACCGCGAGCGCGCCGGTGCCGAAGGAGAACCAGGGGCTCACCCCCTCACTGAAGTCGCCGTTGTCGATCTGCTCGGGGGCATCCGGCGGTGGCTCGGCGTGGGCCGCGCCGGCGCCCGCGCCAGTGAGGGCCAGGGTGGTCGCCGCGGCCAACAGGAGGCGGCGTCGGGATCTCGTCACGGGGAGTCCTTCCGGACGGGTGGGGGACGGTGGTGGTGGCCGATAGCTGGGAGCGCTCCCAGGTATCGGCTCGATGTTTCCAGTGGCGGCACCTCGTGTCAATTGATCTGACTGGATGGTTTCTGGTGCGTGACGAGGGCGACCGCCGGGGCCGCCACGCCCCGGGACACCGGCGTGCGGACGTGAGATTCGCCGCGCCACGCGCCGTCGTCCTGATCTCCTAGAGACAACTGCGCCCTTCGCCTGGCAGGCTGCCTCCCATGACCCTGAAGCTGCGTTCCGTGGGAACGAGCGACCGTGGGCTGATCCGCAGCGGAAACCAGGACGCCCTGCACGCCGGCGACTGGCTCGTCGCCGTCGCCGACGGCATGGGTGGGATGGCCGCCGGCGACCTGGCCAGCGCCCTCACCATCGACGCGGTGGCCCCGCTGGACGTGGAGACCCCCGAGGACGCCCTGGTGGCCGCGCTCGAAGGTGGCATCGCGCTGGCCACCTCCCGGATCCGGCAGGCGGTCGCCGAGGATCCCGAGCGCCAGGGCATGGGCACCACACTGACCGCCCTGCTCTTCGCCCGTACCGGCAGTTGCCTGGCCCTCGCGCACGTCGGCGACTCCCGGGCCTACCTGTTCCGCGAGGGCGTGCTCAAGCAGGTCACCCGGGACGACACGTTCGTCCAGATGCTTGTGGAACAGGGCGTGATCACCGCGGACCAGGCCAGCAGCCATCCGCGCCGGGCCGTCGTCACCCAGGCACTCCAGGGTGACGAGGTGACCCCGTCCTACTCGACGATGGTGCCCCGCGTCGGCGACCGGTGGCTGCTGTGCAGCGACGGCCTCTCCAACGTCGTCCGCCCGGACACCCTCGCCGAGGTGCTCCGGGACTATCCCGATCGGACGGCCTGCACGGCCAAGCTCATCGATCTGGCACTGCACGCCGGCGCACCGGACAACGTCAGTGTCGTGGTGGCCGACGTCCTGGAGGAGTAGGGCCGGCGCTCACCGTCGGCGGGGCGTGACGCGTCGGGTGGGCGTCGCCGTGCCGGGGTCCTCCGGCCACGGGTGCCGGGGATAGCGCCCGCGCAGCTCGGCGCGCACCTGCGGGTAGCCGGTACGCCAGAACGACTCCAGGTCCGCGGTGACCGCCACCGGCCGGCCCGCGGGGGAGAGCAGGTGCAGCAGCACCGGCGTCCGCCCGTCACCGACGCGGGGGGCCGTCGACCAGCCGAACGTCTCCTGAAGCTTCACCGCGAGCACCGGCGCGGCCGGGTCGGTGTAGTCCACCCGCACCCGGGAGCCGCTCGGCACCTCGATCCGCTCCGGGGCGAGCTCGTCCAGGCGGGCGGCCTGCGCCCACGGCAGCAGCCGGCGCAGCGCCGCTGTCACGTCCACCCGGGCCAGGTCGGCCCGCCGCCGGGCCGCGGTCAACTCCGGGCCCAGCCAGGTCGGCGCGGCATCGAGCAACGCCTCGTCGCCGACCTCCGGCCACGGCGTGCCCAGGTGGTGCCTGAGGAACCCGAGACGCTCGCGCAGTGCCCGCGCCGCCGGCGTCCAGGTCAGCAGCCCCAACCCCTCCTGGCGCAGGCCGGTCAGCACCGCCGCCGCCACCTCCGCCCGCTCCGGCCGGTCCAGCCGCCGCTGGAGCAGCTCGATCGCGCCCAGCCGGGTCACCTCCCGGGCCACCACGTCGCCGTCGGACCAGCCGACCTCGCGGCTCGTGCGCAGCAGCGGGCTGGCCGCCTCCCGGGCCGTCGCCTCGTCCACCGGCGAGGCCCGGCGGATCCGGGCCGACGGCGCGCCCGGGGTGCGGTCCGCGACGGCCACCGCCAGCCAGTCGGACCCGGCCAGCCCCGAACCGGCCGCCAGCTCCGCGGCGGTCCCGCCGGTCATCAGGTACGCCGAGCCGCCCGGCCGCCGCACCCGGGCCAACCGCTCCGGGTACGCCAGACCGACGAGCAACCCGGCGGCGAGATCGTCAGTCAGGCCACCCGTGCGGTCAGCCCGGTGCCCCTGCGCGCGGTTGGCAGTGGCGGGGCCGTCGGTCGGGGAGCCGGTGGGCAACGCGGCGCGCAGCCGGCGTACCTCGGTGCGCCAGCGGGCGGTCGCGCCCGCGTCGACGCCGGCGCGCAGCCGACGCCAGCCGGCGACCAGGTCGTCACCGGGGCCTGCCGCGCTCTCCTCGGCGAGCAGGGCGACCACCTCGGCCGCCCGGTCGGCGCCGACCCGAGCGGCGCCGTCGAGCAGCGCCCGGGCCAGTCGTGGGTGCGCGCCGGCGGCGGCGATCGCCCGCCCGCGCGCGGTGATCCGACCGTCGACGTCGACAGCGCCCAGGGTTCGCAGGGTGTCCCGGGCCACCGTCAGCGCGGCGGCCGGTGGCGCGTCGGGCAGCGCGAGCCCGCCGCCGTCCGGCGAGCCCCAGGCGGCCAGCTCCAGTGCGAAGCCGGTCAGGTCGGCGGTGGCGATCTCCGGCTCGGCTCGGGCGGGCAGCCGCTCGTGGGTCGCGGCCGACCAGCAGCGGTAGACCGACCCGGGGGCCTCCCGCCCGGCCCGGCCCGCCCGCTGGGTGGCGGCCGCTCGGGAGACCGGCACTGTGACGAGCGCGCCCAGCCCACGGGCGAGGTCGATGCGGGGCACCCGGGACAGCCCGGCGTCCACCACCACCCGTACGCCCGGCACGGTCAGGCTGGTCTCGGCCAGCGCGGTGGCCAGCACGACCCGGCGGCGATCAGCGGGGCGCAGTGCCGCGTCCTGCTCGGCGCCGCGTTGCCGGCCGTGCAGCGGCAGCAGCGCGACGGTGTCCCGCAGGTCGGCCAGCCGGCCGCTGACCGCGGCGATCTCGCCGGCCCCGGGCAGGAAGACAAGCACGTCACCGGCACGCTCGCGCAGCGCCCGCCGGACGGTGGCGGCCACGTGGTCGAGCAGGGACCGATCCACCGGCCCGGCTCCGGACGGGGCGATCGGGCGCGCGGGCGGCGCCCAGATCCGCTCGACCGGGTGTAGCGCCGAGTCGGCCCGGACCACCGGGGCCGGGACGGACCCACCGAGCAGCGCGGCGAAGCGGTCCGTGTCCGGGGTCGCGGACATCGCCAGCAGCCACAGGTCCGGGCGAAGGGTGGCCCGCGCCTCCACGGTGAAGGCCAGCGCCAGGTCGGCGTCGAGTTGCCGCTCGTGGCACTCGTCGAGCAGCACCGCGCCCGTGCCGGGCAGCTCCGGGTCGTGGTGCAGTCGGCGGACCAGCAGGCCGGTGGTGACCACCTCCACCCGGGTGGCCGGGCCGACCCGGCGCTCGCCGCGCACCGCGTAGCCGACGCGGTCGCCGACCCGCTCGCCGAGCAGCTCGGCCATCCGGCGGGCGGCGGCGCGCGCGGCCACCCGCCGGGGTTGCGCGATCACCACCCGACCGGTCACCCGGTCGGCCACGGCCAACGGCGCGAGGGTGGTCTTGCCGGTGCCCGGCGGGGCGACCAGGACGCCGGCCCCGGCCGCGTCGAGGGCCGCGACCAGCGCCGGCAGCACCTGGCGTACCGGCAGGTCCAGTGTTACGTCGGAGAGCACGGCCCAGTCTCGCACCGGTGCGGGCGCCTCAGGGGCGACGGACCTCGCCGACACCGAGCACGAAGGCCCGCCAGGCCGTCGGGCCGAAGGCGAGCGCGGGACCGGAGCGGTCCTTGCTGTCCCGGACGGCGACCTGGCCGTCGGCCGTCGCGACCTCCACGCAGTTGCCGTTGCCGCTGCTGCGCGTGCTGGTGCGCCACTCCAGCCCGGTCAGGTCGTGCGCCGTCATCAGCGGTACCCCTCGTCTGCGTCGGCATGCCGCCGAAGCGGTCACGCAAAGTAACGAGAAGCCTCCTCCAGGCGGATCAACGATGCCGCCGGATCGAGCGCCAGACGGCACAGCTCCTCGTGGAGAAGGCTATACCGGAGCACCTGGTCGACATCCTCCAGAGCCAGTCCCATCGATAGGTTATCCAGGTAAACCACTGACGCGTCGGCGGTGTCGGCGAAGTTGAGGAGCACGTACGGGGTACTCATCGCGGGATGCCCGCCGGCCGCGAACGGAAGTACCTGAACTATTACGTTGGGTAACTGCGCGACGCGACTCATGTGGACCAACTGGTCGGCCATCACCGCGGCGCCGCCCACCGGGCGCAGCAACACCGCCTCGTTCAGCACCACCGACAGGTGGACCGGGTCGTCGCGGCGCAGCACCTCCTGTCGGCGCAGTCGGGCGGCGACCTTGCGCTCCAGGCCGTCCTCGCCGGCGGTGCGCCGGAAGATCTCCCGGGCGTACGCCTCGGTCTGCAACAGCCCGGGCACCGACTCGGCCTCGTACGTGCGCAGCGCCGCGGCCTCGGCCTCCAGTCCGACGTAAAACTCGAACCACTCGGGCAGCACGTCGCTGTAGCTCTGCCACCAGCCGCGCTGCTGGGCTCCTCGGGCGATCTCGATCAGCGCCTCGGCGTCCGATCCGGTCACCTGGTACAGCGCGAGCGCCGCCCGGACATCGCGTGGCTTGATGCCGATCTGCGCGGTCTCGATCCGGGAGAGGTTGCTCTTGGACATGTCGAGCTGGCGGGCGGCCACATCGAGGGTCATGCCCGCGCGTTCCCGTAGCTGGCGGAGCTCCCGGGCGATGCGTCGACGGCGCACGGTCGGGCTGGCGGTGGGCCCGGTGGTGGGGGTGGCGGTCACCGTCCGAGTCTGCCACGACAAGATCCGCAGGTCGCACATGCACTCAGTGCAACTTTCAAATCTGGGAGTTGCGTTGCAGTAGCTGTCGGTGCATCCTTTCCCGGTCGCGATCACTGTGGACACACCTGTGCGGGAGGGCCGTTGCTCATCGCCGACGAGTTCTTTCTGATCGCACACAACGACAGTCGGGGCAAGGCCAAACTGCATCCGGCGGCGACCGGCCTCGGACTGGCCGGCGGGCTGCTCGGCGAGTTGCTCATCTACGGACACATCCACGTCGCGGCCGGACGGGTCACCGTCATCGACAGGCGTCCGCCGGCCGACGCCCTCGCGCACACAGTGCTCGACCAGCTCATCGGCGAGTCGCAACACCAGGAACTGCGTACCTGGCTCAGCTTCCTGGCGCAGAGCGCGACGGCCTCGGTGGGGGAGCGGCTGGCCCGCGCCGGGGTGCTGCGCCGCCAGGAGAGCCGCCGGCTGCTGCGCACCTCGGTCAACTACCTGCCGATCGACCTGAACGCGGTGGCCTGGCCGGCCACCCGACTGCGGGCGCTGCTGGACCGGCCGGACCCGCCGAGCGTGCCGGACGCGCTGCTGCTCGGCCTGGTCGTGGCCGCCGGGCTGACCCGCGAGGTGCTGTGGAGCGCCGGCCCTCGCGCGCACCACCGGCTGAACGTCCTGCTCCCCGCGCTGCCGGCACCCCTGAAGGAACTCGTCGGACACACCGAGGCGGCCGTCGGCGCCGCAGTGCTGCGTGGCGTCCTCTGACCCCCCGGTAACCCCTACCCTCCCCCTCGACAACCGGAGTAGTCGTATGCCCCCGACATCGACATCGACAGTCGAACGACCCAGCAACGTCTCCGAGGCCCTGGCCCGAGGCCGCCTCGGCATCCCCTCGGTGATCTTCTTCGTGCTCTCCGCCGCCGCGCCGCTGACAGTGGTGGCCGGCGTCGTCACCACCGGCTACGGCGTCATCGGGGTGACCGGCATCCCGCTGGCCTTCCTGCTGGTGGCCGCTGTGCTCGCCCTGTTCTCGGTGGGCTACGTGGCGATGTCGCGGCGGGTGGAGAACGCCGGGGCCTTCTACGCCTACATCTCCCGCGGACTGGGCCGACCGGCCGGCGTCGGCGCCGCCTGGGTCGCGCTCATCGCGTACAACGCGTTGCAGGTCGGTCTGTACGGCACCATCGGCGTGGCGGCCGAGCCGGTGCTCGACCGGATCTTCGGCGGGCACCCGCACTGGGCCGTCGTGGCCCTGGTGGCGTGGGCGCTTGTCGGCCTGCTCGGCCTGCTCCGGGTGGACATCAACGGGATGGTCCTGGCCGCGCTGCTGGTCGCCGAGATCATCGTGATCCTCGTGTTCGACCTGGGACAGCTCGGCAACCCGGCCGGCGACCAGGTCAGCTTCGCCACGTTCTCGCCGGACAACCTCTTCGTGCCGGGCGTCGGAGCGGTGCTGGTGCTGGCCATCCTCGGCTTCGTCGGCTTCGAGTCGGCGGTGGTCTTCAGCGAGGAGAGCAAGGACCCGAAGCGGACGGTGCCGCTCGCGACGTACCTCTCGGTGGTGATCATCGCCGGGCTCTACGCGCTGTCGTCGTGGACCATGACGGTCGCCGTCGGGCCGGACCAGATCGTCGCCGAGGCCGGCGAGCAGAGCGTCGGGCTGATCTTCAACCTGGCCGCCGCGCACCTCGGCGACACCGCCGTCACCATCGGGCAGGTGCTCTTCCTGACCTCGGTGCTCGCCGCGATGATCTCGTTCCACAACACCACTGCCCGCTACGCCTTCGCGCTCGGTCGGGAGCGGGTGTTGCCGGCGGTGTTCGGGCAGACCTCGGCCCGCAGCGGGGCGCCACGGGCCGCCTCGGTGGCGCAGAGCGTCCTCGGTCTCGCGGTGATCCTGCTGTACGCGGTCAACGGCTGGGACCCGGTGGTCCAGCTGTTCTTCTGGGGCGGCACCACCGGCGGGTTCGGCGTCCTGCTGTTGATCGCCACCACCTCGGTGGCGGTGATCGCCTACTTCGCCCGCTCCGGCGGCGGCGAGAACCTCTGGCGGCGGGCCATCGCTCCCGGCCTGGCCACCATCGCGCTCTTCGTGATCATCTGGTTGGCCGTGTCGAACTTCGCCAACCTGCTCGGCGTCGCGCCGGACTCCACACTGCGCTGGGCACTGCCCGCCGTCTACCCGGTGGCGGCGCTGTTGGGCATCGGCTGGGCGCTGGTGTTGCGCGGCAACCGACCGGACACGTACGCGCGGATCGGCCTCGGCGCGGCGAGCGCCGCCGTCCGGCCGGAGACGCCGGCCACCGTGGGGGTGACCCGATGAGCGTGACCATCGAGCGACTCGGGCCGGAGGAGACCACCCTCGTGGCCAACCGGATCGCCGAGGCGTTCACCGCCCTGCGGGTGACGTACTGGCTGGTGCCCGACGCGAGCAAGCGGGAGGCCGTGCTGGCCGGGGACTTCGAGATCCTGGTCGGGCACGCGATGCGGCACGGCATCGTCCACGCCACCGCGGACCGCGCCTCGGTCGCTGTGTGGTTTCCGTCGGTCGGCGAGCCGGCCCCGCCGCCGGAGGACTACGACGCCCGACTGGCCGCCGCCTGCGGCGAGTGGACCGACCGGTTCCAGCATCTCGACGACCTGTTCGCGGCGAACCACCCGCACCCGGACCACCACCACCTGGCCTTCCTGGCGACACAGCCGGGCCGGCAGGGGCAGGGGCTGGGCAGCGCGCTGATGCGGCATCACCACGCCTGGCTGGACGCCAACGGGATGCCCGCGTACGTCGAGGCGAGCAGCCCGCGCAGCCGGGACCTGTACGCCAAGCACGGCTACCTGGCCGGCGAGCCGTTCCGGGTGCCCGACGGCACACCGTTCTGGCCGATGTGGCGGCAACCGGCCGACCGCTGACCCCACCACCGACGTGCGGACGGGACCTCCGCACGTTGTCACGCGAGCGTGACAACGGGGGTACGACAGAGGGCCGGGTCCGTGGACCCGGCCCTCTGTCGTGACTGGCTCAGTAGGTGCCGTCGAGCTGCCCGCGCAGCTTGGTCAGCGCCCGGGTCAACAGCCGCGAGACGTGCATCTGCGAGACGCCGATCTGGTCGGCGATCTGCGACTGGGTCAGGTTGCCGTAGAAGCGCAGCGTCAGGATCTTCTGCTCGCGCTCGTCGAGGGTGGCCAGCGCCGGGCCGAGGGCGACCCGCAGCTCCGCCAACTCGAACTCGTTGTCCTCGCCGCCGAGCATGTCGCCCAGCTCGGTGGCGCGCTCGCCGTCACCGGTCGGGGTGGACAGCGACACCGCGTTGTAGGCGCGGGCGCCCTCCAGGCCCTCCAGCACCTCTTCCTCGGTGAGCTTGAGGTGGGCGGCGATGTCGGCGACCGTCGGCGAGCGGCCGAGGGTCTGTAGGAGCGAGCTGTTGGCGTCGGAGATGGCCAGCCGCAGCTCCTGGAGCCGGCGGGGCACCCGGATGTCCCAGGTGCGGTCGCGGAAGTGCCGCTTGAGCTCGCCGATGATGGTGGGGATCGCGTACCCGGCGAAGTCGACACCGCGGGACGGGTCGAACTTGTCGATGGCCTTGATCAGGCCGACCGCGGCGGTCTGGGCCAGGTCGTCGGTGGGCTCGCCGCGCCCGCTGTATCGGTGGGCCAGGTGGTTTGCCAGCGGCAGCCAGGCCTCGATCGCCCGGTCCCGCAGGGCGGCGCGCGACGGGTGGTTGGCGGGCAGCGCGGCCATGGCGTTGAGCAGATCGGCTGCGCTGTCGGTGAGAGCGCGCGGGTCGAGCTTGCTGGTGGCCTTGGCAGTGGTGCTCGGCTGCTCGGTGATCGTTGGCGCGGTCATGGGTGGTCCTCCCTGCACCTCGTCCGCTGACGAAAAAGGTGTGGCACTTTGGTTTAGCTTTCAATGGGCCGTTCGGGACTCACCTTAACCTGATCGTCTCCCGGAAATCTAGCCGAAAGGCTGATGTACTTAAGGCGTGTCGAGGAAGGAAAGGTGCAAATAGGGCACAGGTTGGCACACTTGTGATCACCCTTACCCGTTTCTGGCCCACACCCGTCGCCGCCCAGCCGCCGACTCGTCCGGTCAGCCCCTCCGGTTCCACCAATTGGTCAACATGAAATCCGACATGTGGACAGGAGTGTCGACTATCCGTCGTTGTTCCGCTGGCGGGACCGGCCGTAGCGTCGCGTGTACACACCCGGTTCGGAGGCACCGTGCTCGATCCAGCCGCTCCTCAGCTCGTCGTGAACAGTCGCACGCTCTACTTCAGCTGGGTTCCGGCCGACCCGGACGCGGTCGCCGCACTGGTCCCGCCCGGCCTGTGCCCGCGCCCCGACCACCAGGTGTTCCTCAACCAGTACGTCGTCGAGGATGAGACGCAGACCTCCGGCTTCGGCGCGTACTCGCTCACCTACCTCGGCATCTCGCTACTCGGCGTGGACGCGCCCGGCGGCCTCAACCCGGGCGGCTGGTGGACCACCTACGTGGCCTCCAGCCGGCGGGTGCGTGACTACGCCGCCGCTCGCGGCGCCCCGGTGTCCACCGGCCGGACCCGGATCGAGGTGAGTGGCGAGGCGCTGCTCTCCGAGACGGAGATCGACGGGACGACGCTGCTCCGGGCGCGGTGCCGAGTGGGGGAGACCGGCCACGCGATCAGCAGCGGGCACCACCGCTACTTCACCAGCCGCGACGGGCAACTGCTCAGCTCGGTCTACCCGTTCGTCGCCGAGCCGGTCGCCCCGTTCGAGATCGAGTGGGTGGAGTTCCTCCAACCCGGGCATCCGCTGTACGCGCTCCGCCCGGCCAACCCGCTGACCATCGGCTTCGGCTACTACTCGCCGCGCTCCTCGTTCGCCTACCCCGGCGGCCTGAGCGTGTACCCGGTCGCCGCCACGGCGGAGCCGAGCCGGCCGGCTCACCAGGTGCCGGCCAGCCTCGCTCGCAGTGGCCTGCCATCCGGGTCGTAGACCAGCCGGTACACCGGCAATGCCCAGGCGCGGGTGTACCACGGCAGCCGCTCGGGGCGGTGCGGGCGCAGCCGGCCGGGCGGTCGTTCGCCCACCTGGCCGTCGTCGTACCACCGCTGGAGCGCGTCGGCGGCGGCCGTGACGGCCGCGACGGCGTCCGCCGGGTCGAGCAGGTCGGCGTCGTCCGCGCCGTCCGGGTCCCGGTCCAGGTGCTCGCGCCACAGGCGAAGTCGCAGGTCCCGGGCGAAGGCGCGCGCACCGTCGCCCCGGCCCGCCGGGTCGGTGGGCTCCCGCGTGTCGCGGGTGTCGTCGAGCACCGCGCAGGACAACTCGCTGTCGTGCGTCCAGGACCGGCGGTTGAAGTTGTCGCTGCCGACGCTGGCCCAGACGTCGTCGACCACACACACCTTCGCGTGCACGTAGACCGGGGTGCCGGCGTGGTTCTCCACGTCGAACACGTGCACCCGGTCCGGTGCGGCCCGCTCGCACAGCGACAGGGCCTGCTCGCGGCCGACCATGTTCGGTGGCAGCGCCAGTTTGCCGTCCACGTCCGGGTGCCGGGGCACCACGGCGACCAGGTGCAGCTCCGGGTTGTCGCGCAGCGCGTTCGCGAAGAGGTCCGCCACCTCGGCCGACCACAGGTACTGGTCCTCCAGGTAGATGAGCCGTCGCGCGCGGTGCACGGCCTTGGTGTAGCCCCGGGCCACGGTGCGCTCGCCGTCGGGTGCGAACGAGTAACGCGGGCGGACCGCGGGGTAGGTGCGCAGCACCTGGATCTGGTGCGACCCACACTCGGGCGGGTCGGCGGGCTGCTCGGGCAGCGGGTCCGGCCGCAGGTCCGCGCCGCGCCACCGGTCCCGCAGGTAGGCCATCGGGTTCTCCGAGTCCAGCGGCATCGGGTCGGTCCAGCGTTCCCGGAACAGGGTGTCCAGCGCGCCGACAACCGGACCGCGCACCGCGAGCTGCACGTCGTGCCAGGGCGGGTTGGGCCCGTACCGGGGCGACATCTGCACCGGCTGCGGGTCGCCGTGGTGAGCGGCGTCGTCGCGCCGGCTGTGGCACAGGTCGATGCCCCCGGCGAACGCGATGTCCCGGTCGGGTGCGCCCGGGTGTCGCAGCACCACGAGCTTCTGGTGGTGCGAGCCGCCGCGTCGGACCCGCTGGTCGAGCAGCACCTCACCGCCGGCCGCGGAGATCGTCTCGCTGAGGTCGCGATTCTCCGCCTCGCTGTAGGCCAGCACGTCGAGGTGCGAGCGCCAGACCAGGCCCTTGACCACCACGCCGCGCTGGGCGGCCTGGGCGAAGAGCTGGGCCACGGTGGGGCCGTCGGGGCGCAGCCGCTGGTCCGGGTCACCACGCCAGTCGGTGAAGAACAGGTGGTCACCGGCCTGAAGCGCCTGCACCTCGTCGACCAGCCGGTCGAAGTACGCGGCACCGTGAATCAACGGCTCGACCAGGTTTCCCGTGGTCCAGACGGGTAACCCAGACACCGGGTTGGCGCGTTCCTGCGCGGTGAGGAACCAGTCCTGCGACGGCAACGTCCAGCCCCCCAAGAGGTCGGCAACGTCCTCACGGTAGGACCCCGGACGAGGGTCCGCACGCCAGCCCGGCAGACCGGTGACCTGGCCAACGCCATCGAAGCGACGCGACAACAGCCGAGGAGGCCACACCATGCCCCGCGACACAACGAATCCCGTGACCGAGTACCGCGAGCCGGCGGTGGAGAGCGAACGGGGTGCGCTGGTAGCGGTGTTGCTGATGGTGATTCTTGGTGTCGCTGGGATTTTCGCGGTCTCGTGAGGCGGCGTCGGCGCTCCCGTGGTGAACCGGGGGCGCCGGCGCCGACCTCAGCGCCGAGGCGGGGTCAGGGCCGGGCGCCCTGGCCGCCGGTGTGCGGCAGCCGCTCGGTGGGGATCACGCCGAGCCGACCGGCCTTGAAGTCGTCGAACGCCTGGAGCAGCTCGTCGCGGGTGTTCATCACGAACGGGCCGTACTGTGCCACCGGCTCCCGGATCGGCTTGCCACCCATGATGTAGAGGTCCAGCGCCGGGGTGTTGCTGTCCTGCGCGGTATCCGCGGCGAAGCGCAACGCGTCGCCGCGACCGTGCACCGCGAGCTGGCCGGTGCGGACCGGCCGCCGCTCGGTGCCGACCGTGCCGCGACCGCCGAGCACGTACACCAGGGCGTTGAAGTCGGGCTGCCAGGGCAGGTCGACCTGCGCGCCCGGCTGCACCGTGACGTGGGTGATGGTGATCGGCGTGAAGGTCGCCCCCGGGCCGCGGTGCCCAGCGACCTCGCCGGCGATGACCCGGACCAGCGCGCCGCCGTCGGGCGTGGTGAGCAGGGCCGACTCCCGACCTCGGATGTCCTGGTAGCGGGGTGGGTTCATCTTGGCCGAGCGCGGGAGATTGACCCAGAGCTGGGTGCCGTGGAAGAGGCCGCCGCTGACCACCAGGTGCTCCGGCGGCGCCTCGATGTGCAGCAGGCCGCTGCCCGCCGTCATCCACTGCGTGTCGCCGTCGGTGATGGTGCCGCCACCGCCGTTGGAGTCCTGGTGGTCGAAGACGCCGTCGATGATGTACGTGACGGTCTCGAAGCCGCGGTGCGGATGCCACGGGGTGCCTTTCGGCTCGCCCGGCGCGTAGTCGACCTCGCCCATCTGGTCGAGGTGGATGAACGGGTCCAGGTCGGTGGTCGACACCCCGGCGAAGGCGCGACGGACCGGGAAGCCCTCCCCCTCGAAGCCGCTGGGCGCGGTGGTCACCGTGCGGACCTTGCGGAATGCGGTGCTCTCGCCGAGGTGCGGGAGGCGCGGCAGGACAACGACGTTGTCGACGGTGATCGCGGGCATCGAGGGCTCCTTAGCGGGTGGCGTGGGTGGACGAGGCGGTCCGGGCCGCTCGCAGGCGGCGGCCGAGCCGGTCGAAGACCCGGGTGAGGCAGGCGACCTCGGCGTCGTCGAGGTCGTCCATGAGGTGGGCACGTACCGACGCCAGGTGGTGCGGTGCGGCTTCGGACAGGGCGAGCAGCCCGGCGGCGGTGAGCACCGCCTCGCTGCCGCGCCGGTCGTCCGGGCAGGGCTCCTTGCTGACCAGGCCGCGGCGCTGCATGGAGGAGATCTGGTACGTCAGTCGGCTGGGCGAGAAGATGAGCCGGTTGGCCAACTCGCCCATCCGCAACCGCTGCCCCGGTGCCTCGGAGAGCAGGACCAACACGTGGTAGTCGGCGAAGCTCAGCTCGCTGTCGGCGCGCAGGTCCTCTTCCAACTGGGTGAAGAGAAGCTGGCTGGCCTCGATGTAGGCACGCCAGGCGGCCTCTCGGGTGCGGTCCAGGCTCTCGGTCATGACCATGACGTTAGCACTAATTCAAAATTTAACTACCATCGTCGAGCGTTGTCTGGGTCACGTTCTCGGCCATCGATCGACCGTCTCTGCAATTTTGAAGGAAGTGGACGCAAAATCAGCGGTGCGACTGCGGTGCGGTGTGCCAGACTCCGGCCTCGTGGCACACCTGGAGCTCACCACCGCCGACCTGCTGCTGCGTCCCTGGCGAGACGAGGACGCTGCGGCGGTGCGCGACGCCCTGCTCGATCCGGCCATCGCCCAGTGGAACCCGCAGGGTGGCGGCCCGGTCGACGACGCGGCAGCGCTGCTCTGGGTTCGCCGCCGGGCCGACTGGTCCGCCGGCGACCACGTCTCCCTGGCGGTGGCCTCGGCGGCCGACGGGAAACTGCTGGGTTCGGTGTCGCTGCACCACATCCACAACGGCGACGCGTCCATCGGTTACTGGACGGCGCCGGCGGCCCGTGGGCGTCAGGTGGCGGTGCGAGCCGTCGTCCGGCTCACCGACTGGGCGTTCACCGACCTGCGGCTGCACCGGGTGGAACTGTGCCACGCGGTGGCCAACCCGGCCTCCTGTCGGGTCGCCGACCGGGCCGGCTACCGCGCCGAGGGGACGCTGCGCGAGTCGTACCGGTACGGCGACGGCCGCCGCTACGACGAGCACCTGCACGCCCGTCTGTCGACCGACACGTAGTCGGGGTCCGCACACGCCTGGGCTCGGCCGCGCCGAGCCGTCACTCGGTGACCTTGCGAAGGAACGTCGCGAGGGCGGTCTGGACGCGCTCGATCCGCTCCGGCAGGGGCAGCGGCTCGGGCGCGGGAGGCCCGGCGTGCTTCTTGCCCCGCAGGTAGAGCGAGCAGGCGAGGTCGGTGCACAGGTACGTGCCCACGGAGTCGCCCTGCCGTCCGCTCGGACCGGCCTTGGGGGCGGTCATCAGCGAGACGCCGCCGCCGAGGTGCGTGGTCAGGCAGAACGAGCACATGCTGTGCCGCACGCGCCCCGTCTGGTGCGTCGCGGCTCGCAGCACCACCCCGGCCAGTTCGCCGTCGGTCTCGGCGACCAGGTAGGCCCGCTGCGGCGCGGAGGGGTCTCGCCAGCCGAGGAAGTCGAGGTCGTCCCACTGACGCATCGCAAGATCGTTGGGTACGGTCAGCCGCTTCGCCTCGCCCCGGCTGCAGTTGACGAAGGAGGCGCGGATGACGGATTCGGTCAGGACTAACATAGGGAGTAGCCTAGCTCGCCTAGGCAAACGATTAACTCAGCTAGGTTTTGGGGTGTCCTGGATGGCACGTGCAGGAGTGACAGTCGAACGCCTGACGGTGGCCGCGGCCGAGCTGGCCGACGAGGTGGGCATGCGGAACGTCACAGTGGCCGCGCTTGCGCGCCAGTTCGGGGTGAAGGACGCGAGCCTGTACTTCCACCTCAGGAACGCGCAGGACCTGCGGGTCCGCGTCGCACTGCTGGCCCTGGCCGAGCTGGCCGACCGGGTCGCCGCCGCCCTCGCCGGCCGGGCCGGCAAGGACGCGCTGGTGGCCTTCGCCAACGCGTACCGCGACTACGCGCGAGAACACCCGGGCCGCTACGACGCCATGCAGATCGACCTGGACCCGGAGACCGCCGCCACCAGCGCCGGCGTCCGGCACGCCGAGATGACCCGGGCCATCCTGCGCGGCTACCGGCTCTCCGAGCCCGACCAGACCGACGCGGTGCGGATGATGCACAGCACCTTCCACGGGTTCGTGAGCCTGGAGCGGACCGGCGGCTTCCGGCACACCCCGCGCCCCACCGACGACTCGTGGTCGCGCACCCTGGACGCCCTCGACGCCGTCCTCACCCACTGGCCGTCGCGCTGAGCTGCGCACCGCGCCACGGCATAGGCTCGGTGGTGTGGATGATCTGGAGTTGGCCGACTGGCGGGAGCGGGTCGCCCGGCTGTACCTGTCCGACGTCGACCTGACCGGGTTCCGTGCCGGCCGCGACGAACTCTTCGCCACCCACCCGCAGAGCCCGATCCCCCCGGCGGAGCGTTCCGGCTTCACCGGGGTGCGCTACTTCCCGGCCAACCCGGATGCCGTGGTCGAGGCGCCGCTCCGGCCGGCCAGCGGTGAGCTGCGCATCGACACCGGCGGTCCGGACGGGGTGGTCGCGTACCGGCGGGTGGCGGTGGCCGAGACGTCCTGGGGGCCGCTGACCCTGTGGTGGATCGAGGCGTACGGCGGCGGACTGTTCGTGCCGGTCCGCGACGGCACCAGCGGGCGGGAGACGTACGGGGGAGGCCGGTACCTCACCGACACGGTGAAGGGCACCTTCGGCCGGGGCGTCGAGCTGCTGCCCGGCGACCGGGTCCGACTGGACGGCAACTACCTCTACAACGCGAGCTGCGCGTACGACGACCGCTGGGCATGCCCCCTGGCGCCGCCGGAGAACCGGGTCGAGGTCGACATCCGTGCCGGTGAGCTGACGTACCACGACTGAACGGCCGCCCGCCCCGAGTGCTGCCGGGACGGACGGCCGGTCGATCGTCGCTCAGCGGTTGGGGACGGAGCCGGGCATCTGCATCCGACCCATCAGCTGTCGCGCCTGGTCGGCGAGCTGCGCGTCCACCGTCACCGCGTACTGGCCGGCGCGCAATGAGCTGGCCGAGGTGAAGTCCCGCTGCCCGCCGGTCATGGCGTGCGCGACCGCGCCGAACACGGCACCCCAGATCGCACCGATGACCAGCCCGACCAGGATCACCGCCAGCCAGTTGCCGACGGTGAAGATGCCGAACAGCAGGCCGATGAAGAGCCCGAACCAGGCACCGGTACCGGCACCGAGCAGCCCGGCTCGACCCGTTGTCATCCGCCCGAGCACCGTCTCCACAAGTGTGAGGTTGGTGCCGACGATGGCGGTGTGCTCCACCGGGAAGCGATTGTCGGCCAGATAGTCGACGACCCGCTGTGCGGCCGGATAGTCCGGGTACGAACCGATCGTCACTGTCGGCGAGCCGGTCTCCGGCCCGTGGCCGTCACCGCCCGCCGTCGACAGGCGGCCGGCCGGCCCGGACGGAAGCAGGTCGCCATCCTGTGTGCCGGGCCGCCACGCGGCGGTCGGCCCCGAAGCTGACGTCATGAGCATCCTCCCTCGTCAGCTCCCCGGCTTCCCCGCCAGGCCGACCGGTAACGCGGTGTCCGCCGGGGGTACGAGGGGAATGGGCGCGGACTGCCCGGGTAGGCAGTCAGGTGGAGAGCGGACAGATCAGCGACTACGGTTTCCTCGCCGACGGCCGCAGCGCGGCGCTGGTGGACGCCACGGGCTCGGTCAACTGGTGGTGCCCGGGCCGGTTCGACGCCCCGTCGGTGTTCGGGCGGCTGCTCGACGACGGCGCCGGGCACTGGTCGATCCGGCCCGAGGGCGACTACCGCGTGCACCGCGGCTACCTCGAGGACACCCTGGTGCTGCGGACCGTCTTCCGGACCGCGCAGGGCGAGGTCGCACTCACCGACGCGCTCGCCTTCGAGCCCGGCTCCCGCGGTCACGACATCGGCCTGCACTCGCCGCAGGTGCTGGTCCGCTCGGTGGAAGGGCTGTCCGGTGCGGTGCCGATGCGCGTGCACTACCGACCGCGCTTCGAGTACGGCCGCACCGTCGCGTACCTGATCGAGCGGGAGGACATGCTGGAGGCGATCGCCGGGGCCGCCCGGCTCACCCTGCGCGGCAGCGTGCGGTTGACCTCCAGCGACGGTGAGGCCGCCGCGACGTTCACCGTCCGCGCCGGCACCAGACACAACTTCTCCCTCGGGTACGCCCCGACCTACGACGCCCCACTGCCCGAGGTGCCGGACGCCGACCAGACCATCGCCGACACCGTCGCCGGCTGGCGGTCCTGGTCGGATGAGCATGGATACGACGGGCTCTACGCCGAGCAGGTGCGGCGCAGCCGGCTGGTGGTGCAGGGCATGACGTACCGACCGAGCGGCGCGGTGGTGGCCTCGGTGACCACGTCCCTACCCGAGGAACTGGGCGGGGAGCGCAACTACGACTACCGCTACGTCTGGGTGCGCGACTTCAGCCTCACCCTGCGAGCGCTGTGGCGAACGGCGTGCTTCGACGAGGTGCAGCGGCAGTTCGCCTGGTTGGGACGGGCGATGGGCCGGGTCGACGACAAGCCGGTGCCCATCATGTACGGGGTGCTGGGGGAACGGGACCTCACCGAGCACCGCCTGGAACAGCTCGGCGGTTACCGCGACAGCCCGCCGGTGGTGATCGGCAACGACGCCTGGCAGCAGCGGCAGACCGACATCTTCGGTGAGACGCTCGACGCCGCCTGGTTGATGCGCGACAAGCTGGAGCCGATGGACGAGGAGGTGCGCCACGTCCTCCGGTTGCTCGCCGACCAGGCCGCGCGCGACTGGGAGCTGCCCGACGCGGGAATGTGGGAGGAACGCGGCGTCGAACACCACCACGTGTCCTCGAAGGTGCAGTGCTGGGTCGCCCTGGACCGGGCGGTCCGCTTCGCTGACCGGCTCGGCGAGCCGCAGGACGTGGCACGCTGGGCGGCTGTCCGCGACAAGGTACGCGCCCAGGTGCTTGAGCGGGGGTGGAGCGAGCGGCTCCAGTCGTACACCGGGAGTTTCGAATCCGACGACCTGGACGCGTCGGTGCTGGTGATGCCGCTTGTGGGGTTCCTCCCGGCCGACGATCCGCGGATGCGGTCGACGATCCGCGCCGTGGAGCAGCGGCTGTCACACGACGGCCTGCTGCGGCGCTGGGACGGCGACCCGGCGGGGTTCCTCATCTGCTCGTTCTGGCTGGTGTGTTGCCTGGCGCTGGGCGGTGAGCGGGACCGGGCACACGAGCTGTTCCGGGGGTTGGCGGAGCGGGTCAACGACCTCGGCCTGTTCGCGGAGCAGATCGACCCGCTGACCGGGGAGCAACTGGGCAACTTTCCGCAGGCGTTCTCCCACATCGGCCTGATCAACGCCGCCGGTGTGCTCACCGACGTGGAGAAGGACCCGACACTGCGCGCTCAGGGCATGCCGCCGTCGTACTTCTCCCCGATCCGGTAGCGGCTGTGCGCCACGCGCGCACTGGGCAGTGGCGGCGGCGGGCCGCGCGCACGGGGCAGTCGGGAGCCGGGGAGAATGGCGGGATGCGGTTGCTGCTCACGGCGGACACCCACGTACCCAAGCGGGCCCGCGACCTGCCCGGCCCGCTCTGGGCGGCCATCGAGGAGTCGGACGTGGTGGTGCACGCCGGCGACTGGGTCGACGAGTCGTTGCTCGACGCGATGACCGCGCGCTCGCGCCGGCTCGTCGGCGTGTACGGCAACAACGACGGCCCGGCGCTGCGCGCCCGGCTGCCGGAGGTGGCGCGGCTGGACCTCGACGGCCTGCGGGTCGCCGTGGTGCACGAGACCGGGCCACGGACCGGTCGGGAGCAGCGGTGCGCGGCCCGTTTCCCCGACGTCGACCTGCTGGTCTTCGGGCACTCGCACATCCCCTGGGACACCGAGGCGCCCGGTGGGCTGCGTCTGCTAAACCCCGGCTCACCCACCGACCGCCGCTCCCAGCCGCACGCCACCTACCTGACGGCGGAGATCGACGAGGGTCGCCTGACCAACGTCACGCTCCACCACCTACCCCGCCCCTAGCCCCGCCCCGCGGCCGTCCCGCCCCGTCCCCGCGATCTTGCACTCTCTGTCCCTGCTCTGCGGCTTATGCAGGCTCTTGTCGCGACAGGAAGTGCAAGACGCGCGCGGACTGAGGGGCGGGTGGGTGGGGTTACTGGCCTCTGCCGGTTTCGGCTTGCAGCTCGTCGATGCGCTTGGACGCCTCGGCCTTGGTCAGGTTGCTGGGCAGTTCCGCGTTGGCCTCCCGGGCCAGGGTGCCCAGATAGGACTCCTGGGCCGCGGTGGGCGGTTCGTCACCGGTGACCCACTCGTCCGGGTCCTTGATCGCGGCACTCTGGTCGGCCTGCTCATTGGCTCGGTCAGTCATCGTCGTCATCCTTTCTTCGAACAGGTGTGCCAGTACCCTGATCTCCACGGTTCATACCTGTCCGCCTGTCGCCACCTACGATCACCGAATGGATGTGGACCGGTCGGGGGTCGTGGTGGTCGGGGCGGGCATCGCCGGGGTGGCCTGTGCGGTGGAGTTGACCCGGGCCGGGGTGCCGGTGCGGGTCCGGGAGCGCGGGCACGTCTGCGGTGGCCGGATGGCCAGCAAACGCTTCGACGGTCGGCCCGCGGACATCGGTGCCGCGTACTTCACCGCCACCGACCCGGACTTCGTCGCCGTCGTCGAGCAGTGGCGCGCCGCCGGCCTGGTCCGGGAGTGGACCGACACCTTCCAGGCGTACGACGAGAACGGACGCCGCGACGTGCCCGGCCCGATGCGCTTCGCCGCCCCGCGTGGGCTGCGCTCGCTCGTCGAACACCTGGCCAGCACGGTGCCGGTGACCGTCGATCGGCTGGTGCTCAGCGTGGAGCCCGGACCGGCCGTGGACGGCGACGCGTGTGCGGCGGTCGCGCTGGCCATGCCCGGCCCGCAGGCCGCCCTGCTGCTCGACCCGGCGCTGACCGAGGCCACCCGGGCCGTGCAGGCACAACGCTGGTCACCGTCCCTGGCCGTGGTGCTGCGCTTTCCGACGCGGCGCTGGCCGGACTTCCGTGGCGCGTTCGTCAACGGCCACCCGATCGTCAGTCTCGTCTGCGACGACGGCGACCGGCGCGGTGACGGCGCCGCGGTGCTCGTCGCGCACACGGTGCCGGAGTTCGCCGCCGGTCACCTGGCCCAGCCCAGCGCTGCTGGTCCGGCGGTCGAGCAGGCCGTCCGGGACCTGCTGGGGTTGCCGGACCAGGCCGTCGACGTGCGCGTGCACCGCTGGACGTACGCGAAGCCGACCGGGGGCCCCACCGGTGACACTTACCACCTGGATGCCGACGGGATCGGCCTGGCCGGCGACGCGTTCGGCAAACCCCGGGTGCAGAGCGCCTGGCGCTCCGGTCGGGACCTCGGCCGCGCCATCGCCGCACGCCTGGCCTGACCCCGCGCGGGACAGTGCCGGCCTGGGCCGGTGCGGTCGGCGGCCCGCCGGGGCCGCAGGTCGGGCGGCCCGCCGGGCCGGTGCGGTCGGGTGGTCGTCTTGGCGTGTGCGCCCGGCGGGGGTCGGCGTTCGTTCAGGTGGCCGCTGACCTGCGCGTTCAGGGGTGGCCGGCGGCGGCTACCGGCCGGGCGTCGGCGTCCCGCTCGGCCGGGTCGGAGGTGCGTTCGCCCTCCCGGTCGAGCAGTTGCATGACCGGCGTTGCCGTGATGCCGTGCACCACCACGGACACGAGCACCACCAGCCCGACGGTCGCCCAGAGCAACTCGGCCTGCGGGAAGTCGCCCTTCGTGGTGGCGTACGCGAGGTAGTAGAACGAGCCGACACCGCGGATGCCGAACAACGAGATGACCCAGTGCTCGGCCGGTCGGCCGGGTGCGCCCCGCAGCGACAACCAGCCGAACAGCGGCCGGATCAGGAACACCAGGGCCAGCCCGACGGCGACCGCGGGCCAGGTCAGCGGGGCCAGCAGGCCGCCCACTATCGCGCCGCCGAGCAGCAGCAACAGCACCAGGGTGAGCAGCCGTTCGACCTGTTCGGCGAAGTCGTGCAGCACCGAGTGGAACTCGTGGGTCCGCTCGGCGGCCCGGATGGCCCGGGCGGCCACGAACACCGCCAGGAAGCCGTACCCGCCGACCACCTCCACCAACCCGTACGCCAGGAACGTGGCGGCCAGCGCCAGGAAGCCCTCGGCGTGCCGGGCCAGCCGCAGCTCACTGGGCGCGCGGAAGAACAGCTTGCCGAGCAGCCAGCCGATCAGCAGCCCGCCGCCGACCCCGACGCCCACCTTCCAGAGCACGTCCACGGTGAACCACTCGGCCAGCCAGTCGCCCGGGGCGAGGCTTGTCGAGGCGATGGCGATGGCGGCGTAGACGAACGGGAACGCCAGCCCGTCGTTGAGGCCGGCTTCCGAGGTCAACGCGAAGCGGACCTCGTCCTCGGAGTCCTCCACGTCCGTCGGTTCGCCGACCTGCACGTCGGCGGCGAGCACCGGATCGGTCGGGGCCAGCGCGGCGCCCAACAACAGGGCGGCGGCCGGCACCAGCCCCGCCCACCACCAGCCGAGCAGGGCCACCGCCGCGATACACAGCGGCATGGCGATCGCCAGCAGCCGCCAGGTGGACGACCACCGCCGCCAACTCAACGGTCGGTCGATCTTGAGTCCGGCGCCCATCAGCGCGACGATGACGCCGATCTCGGTGAGGTGGGTGGTCAGCTCCGGGTGGGCCAGCGGGTCGGGTGTCGGCAGCCCGACCGGCAGCAGGAACACCAGCATGCCGAGGGCGAGGAAGGCGATCGGCATGGACAGCGGGCGCTGCTCCAGCACCCGGGGCAGGATGCCCGCGAGCAGGGCGCCCACTCCCACCAGCGCGAACGCCACGTCTACCGGCTCCACGGCACCACCCTTCCGCCGCACCCGCGGGGCGCGGGGCAGGTGGTGACAGACCATGCCCCGGCGCGGCCCCGGCTATGCGCGCGCGGGCCGGTGAACCGGAGTGAACCTCATCTTGGTCGGGTCAACGGCGAGTCGGCCAGCTCGTCCAGCAGTGCGGCCGGGTCGTCGTACACCGCCACCGCGCCCGCGCCGGCAAGCTCGCCGCGGCTGGTGCCGCCGCAGGTCAGCCCCACGCACGGAATGCTCAGCTTGCCGGCCGCGACGACGTCCCACACCGAGTCACCGACGAAGACCACCCGCTCGGCGGTCAACCCGGACTGCTCCAGCGCGGCGACCAGGATGTCCGGCGCGGGCTTGCTCTGCTGGGCGTCCTCGGAGGAGGTGACAGTGTCGATCACGTCGTCGGCGGCAAGAGCCCGGCGCAACGCGTCCACCTCCGGGCCCGAGGCGGAGGTGGCGAGCACCACCCGCAGCCCCCGCTCGGCGCAGGCCCGCAGCAGGTCGGCGGCCCGGGGCAGCGGCGTGAGGCGTTCCCAGTACTCGGCGTACAGGGTGTCGTGCGCGTCGCGCAGCTTCGGATCGGCGTCCCGGTCCCGCTCGGGGCCGAGCAGGTGGTCGAGGAGCTTGTCCGAACCCATGCCGATCGACCGGTGCACCGTCGCCATCGGCACCGGCTGGTCGGTCTGGCGCAGCGCCTCCCACCAGCTCACCGTGTGCAGGTAGGTGGTGTCGACAAGGGTGCCATCGACGTCGAAGAGGACCCCGGCGGGTTCGTCGGTACGCATGGCGTCCTCCTACCCGTCGGGCGTCTCAGGGATGCGCGGGCGGTGGCGTGAGAATCTCGAACCAGACAGTGGAGCCGCGGACCGACGGATCGGTGCCCCAGGCGTCGCTGAGCTCCTCGATCAGGCCGAGGCCGCGCCCACGACTGCTCAACGTGTCGGTGCGGGTCCGGGTCACGGTGCCCCGGGTGCCGGAATCGGCGACCGAGACCAGGAGTCGCTCGGGGCTGAGATCGATCTCCACCCGGGCGGCGGTGCCGGCGTGCAGCAACGCGTTGGTGGTCAACTCGCTGGTGCACAGCACCGCTGCCCCGATCACCGACTCGGCCACCTGCCACTCGGTGAGCTGGCCGGTCATCCAGTGCCGAACCCGGCTGGGTGCGGTGGGTTCGGCGGGCACCTCCATGCTGGCCGAGCGGCTCGGCTTGAGCGCGTGCTCGACCGCCAGCACCGCCACGTCGTCCTCGGTGCTGCCCGGCACCGCCGCGGTGGCCACGGCGCACAGCGCGCGGGGGTCGGCACTGCCGGCCTTGGCGACGGCGTCGCCGAGGGTGGCCAGCCCGGCGGTGAGGCTCTGCCGTCGACGCTCCACCACCCCGTCGCTGAACAGCAGCAGGGTGTCACCGGGACGGAACGCGACAGTGCTGGTGCCCGGCCGACCGCCCAGGCCCAGCGGAGGGCCAGCCGGCACGTCGACGTACTCGGCGAAGGACCGGCCCGCCGGGTCGCCGCGACGGATCAGCGGCGCGGGGTGACCGGCGCTGGCCAGGGTCAGCTCTCGACGTTCCGCGTCGATGACCCCGAACACCACGGTGACGAACAGCTCGTGGGTGCTGGCCTCCGCGCCCAGGCTGGTCACCAGCCGGTCCAACCCGGCCAGCACCGCGTCGGGCGCCGGATCGGCCAGTGCCAGCGCGCGCAGCGCGGCCCGAACCTGGCCCATCCGCGCGGCGGCCTGCACGTCGTGACCCGCGACGTCGCCCAGCACCACGCCGAGCGCGCCGCCGGGCAGGAGGAACGCGTCGTAGAAGTCACCGCCGGCGGCGTTGCCGTCCACCCCCGGGTCGTAGCGGGCCGCGACCCGCAACCGGGGCAGGTCCGGCAGGTGCTCCGGCAACATGCTGCGCTGCAACAACTGGGCGGTGCCGTGCTGGGTCTCGAACCGGCGGGCCCGCTCCGCGGCCTGGCCGATCAGCTCGGCCGAGGCGGCCAGCAGCGCCCGCTCGGCAGGCGACCAGGTGTGCGGCACCTGGTAGCCGACCGCCAGCCCGCCGCGTACCACCGAGGCGCCCAGGGGCAGGGCCGCCATCGAGTGGATCTTCTGGTCATGGCGGTCCACCGCGATCTCCCGCAGCGGCTGCCCGTCGCGGACGAAGGACGGGCGGCCGGAGCCGGCCGCCTGCACCACAGGCGCCGACCAGTCCGCCGGCGCACGCCGCCAGAGTGGGGGCAGCCGCTCGTCGGCCTCGTCCAGCAACTCGCCGCGAACCCGGCGCACCATGCGCCAACCGCCGCCCCCCTCGTCGACCGCGAACGAGGCCTGGTCCGGGTCGAACGTGGTGATCGCGTACCGCAGCGCCACCCGGGCCACGTCGTCGAGGGTGAGCGTGCCGGCCAGCGCCGCGGCCACCTCGCTGAGGCTCTGCAACTGCTCGGTGACGTGGGTGGTCTCGGCCGCGACCGTCAACGTGCCGACGATCGTGCCGGTGCTGTCCCGCACGGGCGAGTAGCCCCGGGTGAAGACCGCCTGCTCCACCGTCGCGGAGTGCCCACGCACCAGCGGCAGTGTCGACTCCTTCTCCAGGAACGGCACCCCCTCCCGGTAGGTGCGCTCGAACACCTGACCGACACCGGGCAGCGCCCAGATCTCGGCGAACACCTCGGCGGCCGGGCGGCCGAGGGCGCGCGGGTGCTTGGTGCCCAGCAGCTCGGCGTACCCCGCGTTGTAGAGCAGAACCAGGTCGTCGCCGTACGCCAGGGCCATCGGCATCGGCGAGGCGAGGATCAGCTCGATCACGGCCCGGACCGCCACGTCCCAACTGTCCGGTGGGCCCAGCGGGGTGCCGGCCCAGTCGTGGGCGAGCACGGCAGCGGCCACTCCGGCGCCGGTGGACGCACCCGGGGCCGGAGTTGCTGGCGTGGGGACTCGCCCGACCGTTCCTGGCATGTTCGCAGCCTAGTCGGCCCACCGAAAAAGGCATCCGATCATGGCCGTGGCCCGCTGCCATCCTCGCCGCGGTGCCCGTTTGGGCAGTTCAGGACCCCTGATCGTCGGCCTGCCGGGAAAAACGCGGCGCGTTGCGCGGACTGCCCGACCGGTAGCCGGGTATGCGCCCGGCGCAGTCCATGCGACAGGAGGGACATCATGCTGAAGACCCTCGCGGTCCGGCAGGCCGACATCGGCGATGCCATCGCCGACACCTGGAGGTCGGTGCTGCTCTTCATCCCGAAGGCAGTGGCCTTCATCGTCATCCTGGTGGTCGGCTGGCTCATCGCCAGAGCCGTCCTCAAGATCGTGGATACGGTGCTGGAACGGGTGCACTTCGACCAGGCGGTCGAACGTGGCGGTATCAAACGGGCCCTGGAGAGAACGAAGTACGACGCTTCCGACATTCTGGCCAGATTGGCGTACTACGCCGTACTGCTGTTCACGTTGCAGTTCGCGTTCGGAGTCTGGGGGCCCAACGCGATCAGTGACCTGATCAGCGGCGTGGTGTCCTGGCTGCCGCGTGCGTTCGTCGCGATCGTCATCGTGGTGGTGGCGGCCGCGATCGCCAACGCGGTCCGGGATTTGGTCACCGGGGCGCTGGGCGGGCTCTCGTACGGCAAGGTGCTTGCCGACCTGACGGCGATCTTCATCATCGCGCTCGGTGTGATCGCCGCACTGAACCAGGTGGGCATCGCCACCACGGTGACGACCCCGGTGCTGATCGCGGTGCTCGCCACGGTGGCCGGCATCCTGATCGTCGGCGTCGGTGGCGGCCTCGTGAAGCCGATGCAGAACCGCTGGGACGGCTGGCTGGACCGGGCCGCCCGGGAAGCTCGGGCGGTGCAGCAGCAGCGTCAGGCCAACGCGGCCGGGCGGAGCGACGTGGAACGGCAGATGGCCGACCGCGGCGGCGATCGTACCCAGGCGATGCCTCGGGTGGACGAGGAAGCTCCGCAGTACCGCGCCTGACGAGGCGGAACGGCACGGCAGGTGGGGAGGGTGGTCCGCGCGACGATGCGCGGGGCGCCCTCCCCGCGCGGTCAGGCCCGGTCGAGCGAGCGGGCCAGCGCGCAGACCGCGAGCAGGCGGGTGAGCAGCCACTCCGGGCGACTCCAGTCCACCGGCCCGTCCGGTGCCGTCCACCCGTGCTCCAGGGCGGCGGCCCGCACCCCCTCGGCGTAGCCGGCGAGTGCCGCGGCGGTCAGCGGCTGACGGTCACCGTCGAGGCTGTCCCGCACGGCGGCCGCGTGCTGGTCGACGAGGGCCAGCAGCCCCGGTCGCGCGGCGGCGGCAGCGAGCCCGACGGTGCCGAGGGAGACGGTGAGGGCGGCCAGGGTGGACCGCGCCGAGTCGACGGCGGTACGGGAGGCGACCCGGTTCAACGGCACACGCATGGTGACCGAGGCTAACCGACAGGTGACGGTGTCGACGTCGTCCGCTCGGCGGATGTCGGCTGCGCCACTGGCGACAGGTGCTGACCGCGAGGGTTGATCCGCCACAGACGGGGCAGCAGGAGAACCAGGAGCGTTTCGCGGCACACGGACGGTTACCATGCGCTGTTTCGGGAGCTGGACCAGCAGGCCCGCGACGAGTTGGTGGGCGGGCGACGCCACCTCTACGAGGCGGAGATGAAGGAACGCCGCCGCAGCCACGGCCGACCCGGGCACGAAGCCCGGCCCGGCAGCACGCTCTAGTCGGTCGTCGCGTCGGCGGGGCGGCGCCGTGCCGCGTCGTCGGCGATGATCACGGTCGCCACCATCAGCGCGACGCAGAGGCTGAACAGCCAGGACTCGTCGGCGACCAGCCGGGCGGACACGGGCGCCTGTAGGGCGGCGAGCAGGAAGCCGAGCCAGGCGAGCCGGCGCTGACGCGTCGAGAGGATTCCGGAGCCTTGATGCATCCCGAAATTCTTACGCGAACCCGCCCGCTTGCCGTCCTCCGATCGGCCGATTCTGGATGAGCTGTCCGTTTTCTCGACCGTCCGGACACGACTTCTTCGCGCGACGCGCGATCGGGGGCCTACGGCAGTAGGGTGCCCCTGCGGCAGGATGATGTCTCGTGTCCACCACGCCCGTACGCCCCCGCGCCTCGCTGCTCCTGCTGGCCTACCTCGCGTTCGTCAGTCTCGGCCTGCCCGACGGCCTGCTCGGTGTCGCCTGGCCCTCCGTTCGGGGCGACCTCGACGTACCGACCGAGGCGGTGGGTCTGGTGCTCACCGCGGGCACCGTCGGCTATCTGGCCTCCAGCGTCCTGGCCGGGTTCACGCTGGCCCGCATCGGCGTGGGCGCGTTGCTCGCCGGTAGCACAGTGCTGGCCAGCCTGGCGCTGACCGGCTATTCGCTGAGCCCGGTGCTGGCCGTGCTGGTGGGCTGTGCGCTGCTGCTCGGCCTCGGGTCCGGCGCTGTCGACTCCGGGCTCAACGCGTACGCCGCCGGGGCGTTCGGGCCGCGCCACATGAACTGGTTGCACGCGTTCTTCGGCCTGGGCGTGGCGATCGGTCCGCTGATCATGACCGGGGTGTTGAGCGCCGGGCTGGCCTGGCGCTGGGGTTACGGCATCGTGGCCGCCGCCCAGCTCGCCCTGGCGGTGGCGTTCGTGCTCACCGTGCGGGCCTGGCACCGCGAACCGGTGCCGACCGGGGCCACCGCCGGCGGCCCGCTGCCACCCGAGGCCGCGGCGACGGCGTCCGCCGGCGGGCCGACGCCCACCGAGGCCGCCGCTGTCGGGACCGCTTCCGCCGAGGTCGCCGAGGCCGCGGGTGCTGGGACCTCTGCGGCCGTGCCGCTGCCGGTCGGGGCGACACTGCGGCTGCCGGCGGTGTGGACCGGGACGCTCGCCTTCGCGCTGTACGTCGCCATCGAGGTGTCCGCCGGACTGTGGGCGTTCCTGCTGCTGACCGAGGGGCGCGGCGTGAGCGCGGCGGTGGCCGGCGGCTGCGTGTCCGCGTACTGGGGGAGTCTCTTCGTGGGTCGGGTGGTGCAGGGCGTGGTGGCCGAGCGTCTGGGCGCCACGCAGGTGCTGCGCGCCAGCCTTGCCGGAATGGCAGTGGGCGCGGCCCTGATCGCCGTACCCGGGCCGGCCGCGCTGGCGGTGCTCGGCCTGGTCGTGGTGGGCTTCGCCGCCGCGCCGGTGTTCCCACTGCTCACCCTCACCACCGCCGAACGGGTCGGCGCGGCGCACGCCGACCGGGCTATCGGGTTGCAGATCGGCGCCTCCGGCATCGGTGCGGCGCTCGTCCCGGGCGGGCTGGGTGTGCTGATCGGCAACACGTCGGTGCAGGTGCTGGGCTCGGCCCTGCTGGTGCTCTCGCTGGCGCTGATCGCGCTGTACGAGTGGGGTGCCCGTCGACCCACCGCCGGGCGGCCCGTGCCAACGGTGCCGGCTCAGCCCGGCGGTGGGTCGGCTCAGCCCGGCGGAGTTGCTCAGACGTCCGGCCCGGTCCGGCCGGTGGTGGACGGGCGGTAGGCGCGCTGCGGGTCGGTCGCCTCCCGAGCCGTGCCCTGAGCCTCCCCGTCGCGGTCCGAGGCGGCCGGCCCGTGCCCGAACGCGGCTTCCTCGCCGGCGTCGTTGGCCGTCACGTCGTCGGCCTGCCCGTCGAGGCTGGAGCCGGACACGGCCTGTTCCAGCTCTTCCAGCGGAAGCCGTTCCTCGTCCCGCCACACCCTGATGTTGTCGTCGGTCATGTCTTCAGCGGTACCCGGGCGCGATGATCGCAAACGGGCGACAGGGCGCGGACACGGCGATGGCCGCCAGGACTCTGGCGGCCATCGGCGTCACTGCTCATGCTTACGGTTGCGGACGGTCCACCGAGCCGCGCCAGGCACCGGTCTCCTGACCGCGCCGCTCGATGTAGGTCTTGAACCGCTCCAGGTCACCCTTGGCCCGCCGGTCGACGATGCCGAGCTTGTCGCCGGCCTGCTCGACCACCCCGTGCGGCTCGAACTCGAGCTGGAGGGTGACGCGCGTCTTGTCGGCGTCGAGCCGGTGGAAGGTCACGACGCCGGCCTGCTGGGTGCCGTCGGTCGAGCGCCAGGCGACCCGCTCGTCGGGGAGCTGTTCGGTGATCTCGGCGTCGAACTCACGCTTCACCCCGGCGATGTCCACGGTCCAGTGGGTCATCGTGTCGGAGAGCTGCTTGACCTCCGACACGCCCTCCATGAACTCGGGGAACTCCTCGAACTGCGTCCACTGGTCGTACGCGGTGCGTACGGGCACGGAAACGTCGACGTGTTCGGTAACGCCACTCATCGGTCAGAACCTCCTTCAGTCGCCGGTGGCTGTCGGATCGGGGGCGATCCTTCTCACCAGCGAGTTGTCTCGTTCTTGTTGCCGAGCGCGGCCCACACCTCGGAAACCGTCTGGTAGAGGGTGCCCTCGGGCAGTCGTTCCAGCGCCGCCACGATGTCGTCCGGCGCCTCGTTCTCGCGGGCGCTGGCGATGAGCACCAGGCGGTCGCCCGGCAGCGCGCTCATCGAGATGAACCGGCCCAGCCGGCTGCGCTGCTCGACGTCCGTGGAACTCATCCCCTGAGGGGTGCCGGTACGCAGGTCGCCGGCCGGGGCGGTGGTCGTCTCCGGCTGGTCCTCGCCAGCCGGCTCCGGCACCCGCGACTCGTCGACCCGAGAGCCGCCGGTCCCCGGCCCCTGCACGAGGCCGCTGACCTCCTGACTCATCTGTTCGTCGATCCTCGGTCCGTGCTTGCTGTTGCCACGCTCCATGCCTTCTGCGCTACCCGGCACCCCGCCCGCTAAACCGGCACCGGACCACGAACCGGCCCTCGGTCGGGCCCGGCACCGGACATCCGGTGACGAACCGTCGGTCAGGAGTTCGCGGCCTTCCGTGGCGGCAGCACCGGCTCCTCCGGGTCGGGGTCGCCGGCCTGCAACTGTCGTCCGCGCTGCACCTCGGCGTTGATCTGGACGCCCAGCATCAGCGCGGAGTTGGACAGGTAGAGCCAGACCAGGAACGCGATGGCCGCGCCCAGGCTGCCGTAGGTCGTCTTGTACGAGGCGAAGGTGGCCACGTAGAGGCCGAAGCCGAAGGAGACCGCCGTCCAGGAGACCAGGGCCACCGCGCCGCCGGGGGTGAGCCAGCGGAAGCGGGGTTGGCGCACGTTCGGGGCGATCCAGAACAGCAGCGACAGCAGCACCATCATGACCAGGGCGAGCACCGGCCACTTCGCCACGCTCCACACAGTGCGGGCCAGGCCGCCGGCGTTGATCAGATCACCGACCGCGTCGGTGACCGGGCCGCTGACGATCAGCGCGAGGGCGACCACCGCGAGCAGCACCAGCGTCACCGCGGCCAGGCCGATCTGGATGGGTCGCAACTTCCAGACCGGCCGGCCCTCGGTCACCCCGTAGATGGCGTTGGACGCCCGGGTGAACGCGCCGATGAAACCCGACGCGGACCACAGCGCGCCGAGCAGGCCGAAGCTGAGCAGCAGCTCGGGGTTGCTCTGGTCGAGCACCACTGTCCGGATCACCCCGACGACGCCGTTGTCGTCGTCGCCGGTCACCACCGACCCGGCACCCACCTGGTTGGCCAGGTCGACCACGGTGTCCAGGGTCCGCTCGCCGTCGGAGACCAGACCGACAAGGGCGACCACCACGATGGCGGACGGAAAGAGCGCCAGGACCCCGTAGTAGGTGAGCGCCGCGGCCCAGTCGGAGCAGTTGTCGTTGACGAAGTTCCGCACGCTGCGGACCAGCACGCCACGCCAGGTCCGCAGGCTCAACTGCCGCATCCGCCGGGGCACGTGGGTGCCGGGTTCGCCGTCCCGCGTCGTGTCGGGCTCCGTGGTCGTCATGCCCGCTCCCTGCGCCCCGGCCACCGGATGACCGGTCGTCCGGTCGGGCCTGGCCACCGATACCCGGATCGGGAAACCGAGAAACTCGGCGGCGTCGCGCTCGCCGCGCGTATGGTTTGCCGCCGCGTCGACGGGGAACGGTCACTGTGACGCCAGTCGACACGGAGGAGGACGAGATGCCCGGGCGCGAGGACCTGCCCAGCACGCTGCGACGCTCCCCGGAGAAGGCGCAGCGCACCTGGGAGAAGACGCACGACTCGGCGGTGGAGACCTACGGCGAGGGAGAGCGGTCGCACCGCACCGCCTTCGCCGCCGTGAAGCACCAGTTCGAGAAGGTGGGCGACCACTGGGAGCCGAAGGGCCGCAAGGGCCCGAGCGATCAGCAGGCCGCCGGCGGCGGGCCGGAACGGCGCGCACCCACCGCCGGTGGCGTGGACGCCAACGCCACCAAGGACCACCTCATGTCGGTGGCCCGCAAACTCGACGTTCCCGGTCGGTCCAGCATGACCAAACCCGACCTGGTCAAGGCGATCGAGAAGGCCAACGACCGGGCCACCCGCAAGGCTCGCGGCGGCTGACCGCCGCCCCAGGGGAGCACCACCGACGCGGTACGGGCGGACGCGCCACCCCTGCGTCCGCCCGTGCTGTTCACCAGTGGCCGCCGCCCGGCGCCTCGATGTGCACCGCCTTCGTGGCGGTGAACTCGTCCAGCAACTCCGGGCCGTACCCGAAGCCCTGCCCACTGGCCCGGCGTGGGTGCGCGGCGCCCCCCGGCGCGCCGCCGAACACCGCGTTGACCTTCACGGTGCCCACCGGCAGCTCCCGCCAGGCCCGCTGCGCGTGACTCATCGACGTGGTCAACACCGTGGCGGCCAGGCCGTACGGGGAGTCCGCGGCACAGCGCAGCGCCTCGTCGAACGAGTCGACGACCACCACCGGGGCGACCGGCCCGAACGTCTCCTCCCGCACCAACGGCATGTCGTGCCGGCAGTCGGTGACCACTGTGGCCGGGTAGAACGCCCCCGGCCCGTCCGGCACCTCGCCGCCGGTCCGCACCCGCGCGCCGGCCGCCACCGCCGCCGCCACCTGCCCGTGCACCTGATCGCGGTGCCGCCTGTCAACGAGCGGGCCCAGTTCGGTGTCCGGGGCCCGGCCCGGCCCGACCCGCAGACCCTCAGCGCGCCGTACCAGCGCGGCCACGAAGTCGTCGGCCACCTCCCGGTGTACGTAGATCCGCTCCACCGCCACGCAGATCTGCCCCGCGTTGGCGAACGCGCCGAGCGCGGCCTGACCAGCCGCCCACTCCGGATCGACGCCCGCGTCCACGATCATCGGGTCGCTGCCCCCGTTCTCCAGCAGCACCTTCGCCCCGGTGCGGGCCGCGGCGGCGGCGATCGCCCGGCCGGTCGCCGTGGATCCCACGTGCGCCACCACGTCGACGTCCTGGGCGGCCAGCGCCGCACCGACCGCACCGCCACCGGTGAGCAGCGACAACACGCCGGCCGGCAACGCCTGGTCCAGGGCCCGGGTCAGCAGCCAACCCGTCGCGGGGGTCCGCTCGCTCGGCTTGTAGAGCACCACGTTGCCGGTCACCAGGGCAGCGCCGAGCAGCCCACAGGAGATCGCCACCGGGTCGTTCCAGGGCGTGATCGCGGCCACCACACCGCGCGGCTGCGGGGTCATGAAGTCCAGCGCGTCCGTTGCGCCGTGCAGCGTCCGCCCACCGCGCAGCGGGGCCAGCTCCGCGTACTGTCGCAGGGTGCCGATGCCCGTCTCGACGCCGCCACGGGCGTCCGCCAGCGGTTTGCCCATCTCGGCGGTGACCGCCGCCGCCAACTCCTCGGCGGCCTCCGCCACCGCGTCCGCGGCCCGGTGCAGCGTCGCGGCCCGCTCGGCCGGGGCTGTCGCCGCCCACTGCGCGGCCGCGTTGCGGGCCGCCTGCGCCGCCTTGCCGACCTCGTCGGCGGTGGCCACCGGCACCGTGCTGACCGGCGAGTCGTCCGCCGGATCACGCACGACAAGTTCACCGCCGTCGCCGCCCGCGCCCCACACCCCGCCCACCAACTGCGCAACCGTGTACATGCGGCGCTGGATGCCCCGGCCTCGGCGTGGCAAACGCGTTTCGCCCGGTCGCGCCCCGGGTAGGCGGATCGGATGACTACCACCGCCGGGTCGAGCGTGGACGCCGTCATCGTCGGGGCCGGTCACAACGGCCTCGTGGCGGCCAACCTGCTGGCCGACGCCGGCTGGGAGGTGGTGGTGCTGGAGGCGACAGCGGTGCCCGGCGGCGCGGTCCGCTCCGCCGAGGTGACGGCACCCGGCTACCTGAGCGACCTGTACAGCTCGTTCTACCCCCTCGGCTACGCCTCACCGGTGCTGCGCGACCTCGACCTGGGTCGCCACGGCCTGTCCTGGCGGCACGCGCCGGACGTGTTGGCGCACCTGCTGCCGGACGGGCGGGCCGCCGTGATCAACCGGGACCCGGACGTCACCGCCGCCTCGCTGGAGCAGTTCGCGCCCGGCGACGGCAAGCGCTGGCTCAACGCGTACACCGACTGGGTGGAGGTGGCCGAGCCGATGCTGGCGGCCATCACCTCGCCGTTCCCGCCGGTCCGCGGCGGGCTGGGTCTGCTGCGTCGGCTGCGCGTCGCCGGCGCGTTGCGACTGGCGCGACGCCTGGTGGTGCCGGTCCGCAAGCTCGGCGACGAACTCTTCGACGGCGCCGGCGGGCCCGCCCTGCTGGCCGGCTGCGCCCTGCACACCGACCTGTCCCCGGAGGAGGCCGGCTCCGGGGTGTACGGCTGGCTACTGGCCATGCTCGGCCAACAGATCGGCTGGCCGGTGCCCGAAGGCGGCGCACAGCAGATCACCAACGCGCTGGTGGCCCGGCTACAGGAACGTGGCGGAACGATCCTCTACGGCGCCCGCGTCGACCGGGTGCTCACCGCCCGGGGTCGGGCGATGGGGGTACGCACGCAGGGCGGCGCGCTCTGGCGAGCCCGCCGTGCCGTGCTCGCCGACGTGCCCGCGCCAGCGCTGTTCCTCGACCTGGTCGGTGCGGCGGCCCTGCCGTCCCGCCTGGTGGAGGACCTGGCGCACTTCCGGTGGGACGGGTCGACGCTGAAGGTGGACTGGGCACTCTCCGCGCCGGTGCCCTGGGTCAACCGGGAGCTGGCCGGCGCCGGCACCGTGCACCTCGGCGCGGACCTCGACGGGTTGACCTACTACGCGGGCGAGCTGGCCCGTGGCGAGCTGCCCCGCGACCCGTTCCTGCTGGTCGGGCAGATGTCGGTGGCCGAGCCCAGCCACTCTCCGCCGGGCACCGAGTCGCTGTGGGCGTACACCCACCTGCCGTTTCGCCGGGACTGGCGTGCCGAGGACGTCGCCGGGCACGTGCAGCGGATGGAGGAGGTGCTGGAGGCGGCGGCCCCGGGGTTCCGGCAACTGGTCGTCGGCCGGCACGTGGCCGGGCCCGCCGACCTGGAGAGCGACAACCCGAGCCTGGTCGGCGGCGCGCTGGGCGGCGGAACCGCCGCCGCGTACCAGCAGCTCTTCCTGCGCCCGATCCCCGGCCTGGGCCGGGCGGACACCCCGGTGGACCGGCTCTTCCTGGCCAGCGCCTCAGCGCACCCCGGCGGCGGGGTGCACGGCGCACCGGGCGCGAACGCGGCCCGCGCGGCGCTGGCCCGCGACCGCGCCCTCACCGGCCGCGCCTACGCCGCAGCCATCGCCAAAGCCCACCAAACGATCTACCCCACCTAACCCCACCCCCCATCCCCCACCGAGCCCGTTGAGTGAGGTTATAGCGGCGACACGCCGATGCGAGTGGCTATAACGCCATGATCAACAGGCTCGGTGGGGGTGAGGGCAGGGGGGTGGGGTTAGCTGGTTATGTTGCGGTGTTTGCTGCGGAGGCGGAACGGCATCAGGGCGCTCTCGACCTTTGTCGCGGTGGTCATCTTGGAGATGCCGTCGCGGCGCTCCTCGAAGCGGATCGGCACCTCCAGGATGGTGTGCCCGAGCTTGGTGGCGAGGTAGTGCATCTCCACCTGGAAGCTGTAGCCGTTGGACTGCACCCGGTTCAGACCGATGTCGCGCAGCGCGTCGCCCCGCCAGATCTTGAAGCCGGCGGTCAGGTCGCGGATGCGTACCCGCAGCAGGGTGTGCACGTAGAGGTTCGCCCAGCCGCTGAGGGCCCGACGGTACAGCGGCCAGTTCTCGTCCAGCTCGCCACCGGGCACGTAGCGGGAACCGATCACCACGCTCGCCTGGGTGGACAGCAGCGCGCCCAGCATCCCCGGCAGCGCCTCCGGCGGGTGCGACAGGTCCGCGTCCATCTGCGCCACGTACTCGGCGCCGCCCTCGATCGCCCGGGTCATCCCGTCGACGTACGCCCGGCCGAGGCCCTCCTTGCCGGCCCGGTGCACGACCTCCACCCGGTCCGGATGTTCGATGGCCAGCTTGTCGGCCACGTCACCGGTGCCGTCGGGGGAGTTGTCGTCGGCGACGAGGATGCGCAGGCCGGGCAGTGGCAGGGCGAGCAGCCGCTCCACAAGCGTGGGCAGGTTGCCCGCTTCGTTGTAGGTGGGCACGACGACGGTCAGGCGTGCGTCCCGCCACGGCGACGGCAGCTGCACAGGCACGATCATGCGGACATCCTCGGTTTGCGGACGGGGGACTCCCGGAAAGGGTATCCAGTTGTCACATTCGGGTTGAAGAGGCACCCCTACCGGGCGTTGCGCACGGCGTTGCCGTACCGGGTGTGGGCATCGATCCGCTGGTCGCAGCCGTTGCGTACCAACGGCCGCGAGGCCCGGCCACCGTCGACCGACCCGGTTACCGTCGACCTCGGGCGCGGTCCACCGGCCCTCGACGGTCAGCGTCGGCGACGGGCCACGGCGGTGAGGGCGAGCGCCGCGGCGGCGAGCGCGACACCGGACAGCGCGGGCCTGTGGGTGCCGACCCAGAGCGCCGCCGACCGGTTACGCGCCCGGTCCTGGAACACGCCCTCGGTGCCCCGGTCCGTGTCGTCGTCGCCGGGCTTGTCGAGATTGTCCCGCCAGGTGCGGGGATCGATCTTTTCGCCGGTCTGCTGACTCTCGTAGCCGTCGCGGGCCAACTTCCGGTCGAGCAGGCCGGGGAAACAGGATGTCCCCCAGTCGGGCCTGCCACGTCGGGCGGCCCACGTTCAGCTCCCGGGTGCCCCCGGTCGGCGGCCCAGACGATGGCCCGGGCGGCCAACTCCGGCGCCGCGCAGGCGACACTCCCGCTCCGCGGCGGCCAGACCCGCCTCGCCCCGGGCCAGCAGCGCCAGCCGGGCGCCCCGAGCCGCGTACGTGTGTGCGACGGCCTGCCCGACGCCGGCGCTCGCCCCGGTCACCACCACGGTCTGCGTCACGCTGCCCCCTTCTGCCGGGCGGCGATGTCGGCGAGCCGGTCCAGTGTCTCCCGGTTGCGCAGGTGCAGCACCAGATCGTTGACCTTGTTGCGGACCCACCGCAGCGGACCGGCGGCGAAGTCCTCCCCGAGGCGGACCCGGGTGCGGCCCCCGTCGACAGGTTGCAGCGTGAACGCCACGATCGCCTCGCCGGCCGGCCAGAGACCGGCCTTCAGCACGAGCCGGTGCGGCGGCTCGCAGACCAGCACCGTCGACGCGTCCTCCAGGGAGAACGGCCACGGTCCGGCGCGGTGGTGCAGTTGGCTGCCCACCCGGGGCCAGGCGTCGTCCACGTCGCGTACGTGTGCCGTCCCGACCACCCAGTCGCTGTACGTCCACCCGTCGGCGAGCACGTCGAACACCTGCTGCGGGGGAGCGTCGATCACTTTCTCCACAATCGCCACTGGGCTCCCATACCCGGAGCGCGGCAGGGGCTAACGGCTGGCGGGTTAGCTTCTCCGGCACGGCGGGTAAGGCCGACACTGGCACTGCTGGCGGCGGCGGCCCGGCGCCCCGACGGCGACGTTTACTCCTCGGGGCGCAGGGAACCCGCCGGCTGTGCGACAGGACCAGGAGGATCCGTATCAGCGCAGGTCAGCCCGGGCGTACGCCGCTGCTGACCGCGCCGGTTCCAGGTCCGTCGACAGCCTGGCGGGAGTCCTGTACGACGCGGTGTTGCTGGACCGTGACGGCACCCTGATCGAGGACGTGCCGTACAACGGCGACCCGGAGAAGGTGCGGCCGGTGCCGGGGGCGCGGGCGGCGTTGGACCGGCTGCGGGCGGCCGGGCTGCGCCTGGCGGTCGTGACGAACCAGTCGGGCCTGGCCCGCGGCTACTTCAGCGCCGAGCAGATGCGGGCGGTGCACGCCCGCGTCGAGGAGCTGTTGGGTCGGTTCGACGCGTGGCTGATCTGCCCGCACGACGACGCCGACGGCTGTGCCTGCCGCAAGCCGGCACCCGGCCTGGTGTACGCCGCCGCCCGGGAGTTGGGTACTACCGCGTCCCGGTGCGCGATGGTGGGCGACATCGGCCGGGACGTCGCCGCCGCGCTGGCCGCGGGCGCCGCCGGGGTGCTGGTGCCCACCCCGGTGACCCGGCCGGAGGAGATCGCCGCCGCCGGCTGGGTGGCCAGCGATCTGCCGGCGGCGGTGGACGAGATCCTGCGCCGCCAACAGGCCGTGCAACCGGTGACCGCGCCGGGTGACCCGGTGCGGACCGCGTTGGTGGTCCGGTCGGATTCGGCGGGGGACGTGCTGGTCACCGGGCCGGCCATCCGCGCCGTCGCGGCCGGGGCGCAGCGGGTGGTGCTGTTGTGCGGGCCACGCGGCCGTGCCGCCGCCGACCTGCTGCCCGGCGTCGACGAGATCATCGAGTACCCGCTGCCGTGGATCGACAGCACGCCGGGGCCTGTCGACCCGGAGTCGGTGCGCGGCCTCACGGCCCACCTCAGCGCGGTCGGCGCGGACCAGGCGGTGGTGTTCACCTCGTTCCACCAGTCCGCGCTGCCGCTGGCGCTGCTGTTGCGGATGGCGGGGATCGGCCGGATCGCGGCGATCAGCGACGACTACCCGGGCTCGCTGCTGGACATCCGGCACCGGGTGCCGGTGGGCGTCCCCGAACCCGAACGGGCCCTCTCCCTCGCCGCCGCCGCCGGCCATCGACTGCCCGACGGCGACGAACCAGTGCTCCGACTGCGCCGCGACGCCGTGGCGCCGCGCCCGGCCGAGCTCGGCGAGTCCGGGTACGTGGTGCTGCACCCGGGCTCGGCCGCGTCGAGCCGGGCCTGCCCGCCCGACGTGGCGACCCGGATCGCCGGGGCGCTGACCGCCGCCGGGCACCGGGTGTTGGTCACCGGCAGCTCCGACGAGCGGGGGATCACCGCCCGGGTGGCGGCGGCCGGCGGCACCGACCTGGGGGGTCGGACCGATCTGGCCGGGCTGGCCGCGATCGTCGCGGACGCCAGCGCTGTCGTTGTCGGCAACACCGGGCCCGCGCACCTGGCCGCCGCGAGCGGCGTGCCGGTGGTGAGTCTGTTCGCCCCGACGGTGCCGTTCGGCCAGTGGGGGCCCTACCGGGTGCCCACCGTCCGGCTCGGCGACGCCGCCGCGCCCTGCCGGGACACCCGGGCGGCCAACTGCCCGGTCCCCGGGCACCCCTGCCTCAGTGGTGTCGACCCGGACCACGTTGTCGACGCGGTGCGGACGCTCACCGTCAGCGGTGGTGGCCGACGATGAACATCCTGCTCTGGCACGTGCACGGTTCCTGGACCACGTCGTTCGTGCACGGCGGTCACCGCTACCTGATCCCGACCACACCCGACCGCGGCCCGTACGGCCTCGGCCGGGCCCGCACCTACCCGTGGCCGGACAGCGCGGTCGAGGTGACACCGGAGGAACTGCCGGACACCGACGTCGACCTGGTCATCCTGCAACGTCCCGAGGAGATCGACAGGGCGCAGGAGTGGTTGCGCCGCCGCCCCGGCCGCGACCTGCCCGCGATCTACGTCGAGCACAACACCCCGAAGGGCGACGTGCCGAACACCCGGCACCCGATGGCCGACCGCGACGACCTGCTCATCGCCCACGTCACCGGGTTCAACCAGATCTTCTGGGACACCGGCGCCACCCGCACCACAGTTGTCGACCACGGCATCGTCGCTCCCTCCGCGACCTACACCGGCGAGCTGGACCGGCTCGCCGTGGTGATCAACGAGCCGGTACGACGAGGTCGGGTCACCGGCACCGACCTGCTGCCCCAGTTCGCCGAGATCGCGCCGCTGGACGTGTTCGGGATGGGCGTCGCCGGTCTGGCCGACCACCTCGGGTTGCCCGCCGACCGGCTCACCAGCCACGACGACGTGCCCCAGGACCGGATGCACGCCGAGCTGGCCCGGCGGCGCGCGTACCTGCACCTGTGCCGGTGGACCTCGCTCGGGCTCAGCCTCATCGAGGCGATGACGATCGGCATGCCTGTCGTCGCGCTCGCCACCACCGAGGCGGTGACGGCGGTGCCCCCGGAGGCGGGGGCCCTCGCCACCCGGACCGACACCCTGCTCGACGCCGCCCGCCGGTTCATCGCCGAACCGGCGACCGCGCGCCAGGCGGGCGCGGCGGCGCGAACCGCCGCGCGGGACAGGTACGGCCTCGACCGTTTCCTCGCTGACTGGGACCGGCTGCTGGAGGAGGAAGTATGCGGATCGCGATGATCTCGGAGCACGCCAGCCCGCTCGCCGTCCTCGGAGGGGAGGACGCCGGCGGTCAGAACACGCATGTCGCGGAGCTGTCCGCCGCGCTCGCCGCCGCCGGGCACGAGGTGCGGGTCTACACCCGCCGGGACGCGCTCGACCTGCCGGTGACCGTCCGCAGCCCGGACGGGTACGACGTGGTGCACGTGCCGGCCGGCCCGGCCGAGCCGGTGGCCAAGGACGCGTTGTTGCCGCACATGCGGGAGTTCAGTCGGTGGCTGATCGAGCGCTGGCGGGGCGGGGACTGGGTGCCCGAGGTGATCCACGCGCACTTCTGGATGAGTGGTCTGGCGGCATTGACGGCCGGTCGGCAGACCGGGGTGCCGGTGGTGCAGACGTACCACGCCTTGGGCACGGTGAAGCGCCGCTACCAGGGCGTACAGGACACCAGCCCGGCCCGGCGGGTGTCCTACGAGCGCGAGTTGGGTCGCTCGGTGGACCGGATCGTGGCGCAGTGCCGCGACGAGGTGGGCGAGTTGGTCCGGATGGGGGTGCCCCGGTCCCGGATGACGGTGGTGCCCTCCGGGGTCAACCTCGCCACGTTCGCCCCGCTCGGTCCGGCCGCCGAGCGCGAGCCGGGACGCGCCCGGATCCTCACCGTGGGCCGGCTCGTCGAACGCAAGGGCTTCCAGACCGTGATCCGTGCGATGGCTCTGGTGCCGGACGCCGAGTGCGTGGTCGTCGGCGGGCCACCCGAGGGGCTGCTGGAGACCGACCCGTACGCCCGGCGGCTGCGGGCCCTGGCTGAGTCGTGTGGGGTGGCCGACCGGGTGCACCTGGTCGGTGCGGTCCCCCGGGAGGAGATGGGCCGCTGGTACCGCTCCGCGGACCTGCTGGTCGCCGCACCCTGGTACGAGCCGTTCGGGTTGACCCCGCTGGAGGCGATGGCCTGTGGGGTGCCGGTCGTCGGCACCGCCGTGGGCGGCATCCGGGACACCGTTGTCGACGGGACGACAGGTGACCTCGTGCCGGCCCGGGACCCGCAGGCGCTGGCCGCCGCGATCCAGGGCCTGCTCGACGACCGGATCAGGCGCTTCGCGTACGCGACGGCGGCGCGTGAGCGGGCTCGGGCGCGGTACTCGTGGGCGGCCACCGCCGAGCGGCTGGTCGAGGTCTACAGCGAGGTGGCCGCCGTCCGTCGGCCGGCCCGGGCGGTGGCCTGATGCCGGCGGGCAGCCTGCTCGACACCCACCTGACGAACCTCGCGGCGGCGCTGGTGCCGTACCGGCGGTGTGAGTCGCAGCTGGCGCGTTGGGGTGCGGACCTGGCCCACCGGCTGGTCGCCGGGGGACGCCTGCTGGTGGCCGGCAACGGCGGCAGCGCGGCGGAGGCCCAGCACCTCACCGCCGAGTTGGTCGGCAAGCTCCACCACGACCGTCAGCCGCTGTCGGCGATCGCGCTGCACGCCGAGACGAGCGCGCTCACCGCCATCGCCAACGACTACGGCTACACCGACGTGTACGCCCGTCAGGTGCGCGCGCACGGCCGCCCGGGCGACGTCCTGCTGCTGCTGAGCACGAGCGGCACCAGCCCCAATCTGGTCAGTGCCGCCGAGGCCGCCCGCGAGGTCGGCGTGACGACCTGGGCCCTCACCGGCGCGGCTCCCAGTCCCCTCGCCGACGCCTGCGACGAGGTGCTGGCCGTCGCCTCTCCGGACACCCAGGTCGTCCAGGAGCTGCACCTGGTGACAAGTCATCTGCTCTGCGAGTACCTCGAACAGGAACTGGCCGCGACCACCGACCCAGCGCTCGGCCACGACGCGCCGGCACCGGTGCGCACCGGGGTCGAAGTGGTGCTCGACGGTGGGCCCGGACAGCAGGTCGACGCGTGAGGACGGGGAGGCAAGCGTGAGGGGACCGGTGGTGGTGCTCGGGGACACCCTGCTCGACCGGGACGTGGAGGGGGTGGTGAACCGGCTCTGCCCGGACTCCCCGGTGCCGGTCCTGGACGAGACCGCCGCCAGCGACCGACCGGGTGGCGCCGGTCTGGCGGCGGTGTTCGCCGCCGCGCAGGGCGCCGAGGTGGTGCTGGTGACCGCGCTGGCCGACGACGCCGGCGGGGCCCGACTGAGCGCGCTGCTCGCCGCGGCCGGCGTGCAGGTGTATCCGCTGGCCCTGTCCGGTGCGACGCCGGAGAAGATCCGGCTGCGGGCCCGGGGTCGGGTGCTGCTGCGCCACGACCGTGGCGGCGCGTCCGGGGAGCCGGGTCAGCCCTCCGACGAGGTGCTGCGGGTGATCGGCGCGGCGTCCGCGGTGCTGGTCAGCGACTACGGGCGGGGGGTGGCCCGGCAGCCCGCGCTGCGCGACGCGTTGTCCGCCACCCGCGCGCCGGTGGTGTGGGACCCGCACCCCCGTGGCCCGGCGGCGATCCCCGGCGTCCATCTGGCCACCCCGAACGAGTCAGAGGTGCGCGACCTGGTCCCCGCACTGCCCGGCGCCTCCCGGCTGGCCACCGCCTCGCGTGGCGCGCAGGGGCTGCGCCGACGCTGGCGCGCCGGTGCGGTGGCGGTGACGCTGGGCGGGGACGGCGCGCTGCTCTGCCATGCCGGGTCGACACCGCTCGTGGTGCCGACCCCGGGCAGCGCCGAGGGGGACACCTGCGGGGCCGGCGACCGGTTCGCGGCGGCGGCCAGTCTCGCGTTGGCCCAGGGCGCGCTGGTCTCCGAGGCGGTGCAGGCGGCGGTCGCCGAGGCGTCCGCGTACGTCGCCGGTGGGGGAGTGGCGGCGGCACCGCCGCCGCCGGCACGGCCCATGCCGACGAGCGTCGTCGGCCCGGGAGGTGATCGGGTGGGCGTCGCGCCGGTCGCCACGCTGCTTGCCGAGGTACGGGCCACCGGCGGCACTGTGGTGGCCACCGGCGGCTGCTTCGACCTACTGCACGCCGGGCACGTGTCCACCCTTCAGGCCGCCCGACAACTCGGCGACTGTCTGATCGTCTGCGTGAACTCGGACGCCAGCGTGGCCGGGCTCAAGGGGCCGGACCGACCGGTGATGTCCGAGGGCGACCGTGCTCGGCTGCTGGCCGCCCTGAGCTGTGTCGACGCGGTCCTCATCTTCGACGAGCCGACCCCGGACGCGGCCCTGTCCTGGGTGCGACCGGATATCTGGGTCAAGGGGGGCGACTACGCCACCGGCGGCGACGCCGCCGCCACACTGCCCGAGGCGGAGGTCCTGAGACGGTGGGGCGGGAACACCGTGGTGGTGCCCTACCTGGACGGTCGCTCCACCACCGACATGATCGTTCGGACGCTCGCGGAGCGGACCCGATGAGCGCCACGCGGTCGGGCGCCGGGCCCACCGTCCTGGTCACCGGTGGTGCCAGTGGGCTCGGTGCCGCGGTGGTCGCCGCGGTGGCCGCCTCCGGTGGCCGGCCTGTCGTCCTGGACCGGCAACCGCCCGCCGACGGGGTGTCCTGGACCGAGTGCGACCTGGCCGACACCCGGGCCGCCGAGGTGGCCACCCAGCACCTCGCCGAGCAGGCCGGCGGCCTGGACGCGGTGGTCACCGCCGCGGGAACGGACGTCCCGGGTCGACTCGCCGACGTGCCGGGGGAGACCTGGGACCGGATCGTCGCCGTGGATCTGCTGGCCACCGCGGCGGTGATCCGGGCCGCCCTGCCGTTCCTGCTGACGTCCCGGGGCCGCATCGTCACTGTCGCCTCCACCCTGGGCGTCAAGGCGGTCAGCGACGCCACCGCCTACTGCGCGGCGAAGTTCGGCGTGGTCGGCTTCACCCGCGCCCTCGCCGCCGAGCTCGCCGGTCAGGTCGGCGTCACGCTGCTCATCCCCGGCGGGATGCGCACGTCGTTCTTCGACGAGCGCGACCCGCAGTACAAGCCGGGGCCGGACGCGATCCTCAACGATCCCGCCGACACCGCCGCCGCGATCATGTTCGCGCTCAACCAGCCGCCCGGCTGCGCGGTCCGGGAGATGGTGGTCTGCGCCGAGCAGGAGACCTCGTACCCGTGATCCTCGTGCTGCGCGCCCTCGGCGTCGGCGACCTGGTGACAGCGGTGCCCGCGCTGCGGGCGCTGCGGGCCGCGTACCCCGGTCGGGAGGTGGCGCTCGCCGCGCCCGCCTGGCTGGCCCCGCTCGTCGACCTGGTCGGCGGTGTCGACCGGCTGGTGGACACCGCCGGGTTGGACCGACAGGTGCGGGTCGGGTCGGCCCCGTCGGTCGCGGTCAACCTGCACGGGCGCGGCCCGCTGTCGCACCGGTTGCTGGCGAGCACCCGACCCGGTCGGTTGCTGGCCTTCGCCAACGCCGACGCCGGCCACGTCGACGGTCCGCGGTGGTCCGTCGACGAGCACGAGGTGGACCGGTGGTGTCGGCTGCTGTCCTGGTACGACATCGCGGCCGACCGCACCGACCTCAATCTGCGTCGGCCCGGGTCGACAGGGCTGCCCACCGGTGTCACAGTGCTGCATCCCGGCAGCAAGATCCCCGCCAAGCGGTGGCCCGCGCGGCGGTTCGCCGGGCTGGCCCGGGCGCTCACCGAGCAGGGCCACCGGGTGGTGCTCACCGGCTCGGCCGACGAACTGGCGCTGGCGGCCCGGGTGGCCGACGCGGCCGGCCTGGGGTCCGAGCAGGTGCTGGCCGGGCGGACCGACCTCGGCGCGCTCGCCGCGCTGGTGGCCGGTGCCCGCCTGGTGGTCAGCGCGGACACCGGGGTGGCCCACCTGGCCACCGGGTTCGGTACGCCGTCGGTCGTGCTGTTCGGGCCGGTGCCGCCGGCGCACTGGGGGCCGCCGGTGGACCGCCCCCGGCACCGGGTGCTCTGGGCCGGCGAGGGCGATTGGCCGGGGTGGGACGGGGTAGGAAGCCACCCGACGATGGCGGCTCTGCGCATCGACGAGGTGCTGGCCGCCGTGGCGGAGGTGGAGAGGGTGGTGCGGGTCTCCGGTGCGGTTGCGGCGTAGTGACCCGGGTCGACCGGGGTACGGACGGCGCCGGCGCGGACGGGGCTGGCTCTTCGTCGACCCGGCCGGCGAGCCGGTCCGGGATCCGGAGGTGCTGGCGAGGCTGCGGGAGCTGGTCATCCCGCCGGCCTGGCAGAGCGTCTGGATCGCGCCGCACGCGAACGGGCACATCCAGGCGATCGGAATCGACGCGGCCGGGCGCAGGCAGTACGTCTACCACCCGCGGTGGCGGGAGAAGCAGGACGAGGCGAAGTTCGACCACATGCTGGAGGTGGCCCGGCGACTGCCGGCGCTGCGCGAGCGGGTGGGGCGTGACCTGGACGGCCGGGGGCTGGGCCGGGACCGGGTGCTGGCCACTGTGGCCCGTCTGTTGGACATGGGGATGTTCCGGGTCGGCAGCGACCAGTACGCGGCCGGCGACGACCCGACGTACGGGGTGTCCACCCTGCGCCCCGAGCACGCCCGGTCCCGGGGTGGCTGCGTGGTCTTCGTGTTTCCCGCGAAGGGTGGCATCGAGCAGGTGCGCCGGATCGAGGACCCGGAGCTGTGCCAGGTGTTGCTCAATCTGCGCCGCCGCCGGCGACGGGCCGACCGGCTGTTCGGCTACTGGGACGGCCGGGAGTGGCGCGACGTGCGCAGCGACGAGGTCAACGGCTACCTGCGCGACGCCAGCGGCGGCGAGATGACCGCCAAGGACTTCCGCACCTGGCACGCCACGGTGCTCGCCGCCACCGAGTTGGCCACCGTCGGCCCGGCCCGCTCGGTGACCGCCCGGCGCAAGGCGGTGGTCGCCGTGATGCGCGAGGTGGCCGAGTTGCTGGGCAACACCCCGACGGTGGCCCGTGCGTCGTACGTGGATCCGCGGGTGGTCGACCTCTACCACGACGGGGTGGTGGCGTCGGTGGACCCGCGGGCGCCCCGCGAGGAGGCCGAGCGGGTCGTCCTGGAGTTGCTGGAGAAGGCCTGACCGGTCGCGGGCTCAGGTCGCCGCCCGCCGCCCGATCAGGGCGTCGACGCCGTCGAGGATCCGGTCCAGGCCGAAGGTGAACTCGTCGTCGGGGTCGTCGTCCTGGCTGAGCACCCCGGCGGCCAGCACCCGTTGCAGTGCCGGAAAACGGGCCGGGTCGATGAGTTGGGCCAACAGTCGGCCGTACGCCGGCATCATCTCACTCGGCTTGGCGCCGGTGGCCCGGCTGCCCTCGGCGATCTGGGACGCGAGGGTGGCCTCGTTGCGCACGTACCCGGTGAGCAACAGCAGCGTCGACATCTTCTCGCCCTCGGTGAGCGCGGTGCCGTCGAGGCAGCGCAGCCCGTCCTCCATCCAGCCGAGCTGCTGCGGGGTGATCGGCGGGCCGGTGATGGGCACGTGCAGCAGCCAGAACCGCTGCCGCAGCACGTCGTGCTCGGCCCAGGCCCACCGGGTCAGCCCGGCGCGCCAGTCGGTCCCCGGCGGGGGCGGGCCGGGCGACGGGCCGTACCCGGCGTCCACCATGAGGGCCAGCAGCTCGTCCTTCGAGCCGACGTAGCGGTAGAGGGCCATGGTGGCGGCGCCCAACTCCTTGGCCACCCGGCTCATCGAGACGGCGGCCAGCCCGTCGGCGTCGGCCACCCCCACGGCGGCGTCCACGATGGCGGGCACGCTCATGCCCGGCCGGGGGCCCTTGGGTGGCCGGTCCCGCAGCCCCCAGGCGTACTCGATGGCCGGCGGTAGAACCGGCCCGCTGTCGTCTGTCTTCGCCGCCACATTTCCTCCTTGCCTCGCCATCCTAGTTCTGCGTATGGTCTACGCATAACAGCGTATGCCATACGCAGAAGGGGGATGGATCATGACGACGATGACCACACCGGCACCGCGGGCGGGCCGGCGGGAGTGGATCGGGTTCGCGGTGCTGATGCTGCCGCTGCTCCTGGTCTCGATGGACGTCTCGGTGCTCTACTTCGCCGTCCCGTTCATCAGCGAGGAACTGCGTCCCACCGCCACCCAGCAGCTATGGATCTTCGACACGTACGGCTTCGTGCTGGCCGGGCTGCTCATCACGATGGGCGCGCTGGGCGACCGGATCGGCCGCCGCCGACTCCTGCTCCTCGGCGCGACAGCGTTCGGGGCGGCGTCGCTGCTCGCCGCGTACGCCGACAGCGCCGCGACGCTCATCGCCGCGCGCGCCGTCCTCGGCATCGGTGGGGCCACCCTGATGCCCTCCACGCTCGCCCTGGTCCGCAACATGTTCCACGACGCGAAGCAGCGCGGCACCGCGATCGGCATCTGGACCGCCACCCTCACCGGCGGCATCGCCATCGGGCCGGTGCTCAGCGGCATCCTGCTGGAGCACTTCTGGTGGGGCTCGATCTTCCTGATCAACATCCCGGCGATGCTGATGCTGCTCCTGCTCGTCCCCTTCCTGGTGCCCGAGTTCCGCAGCCCGGCGACCGGGCGGTTCGACAGGCTCAGCGCCGTGCTGTCGCTCGGCGCACTGCTGCCGGTGATCTACGGCATCAAGGAGATGGCCCGCGACGGGGTCAGCGCGCCACGGGTGCTCGTTATCGTCGCCGGCCTGCTGGTGGGCGCGTTGTTCCTGCACCGGCAGCGGACCCTGGCGTACCCGATGGTCGACCTCGCGTTGTTCCGCCGCCGCGGCTTCGCCGGGTCGCTCGCGGTCAACGTGCTGGCGATGTTCGCCATCGTCGGCTTCGCCATCTTCACCACCCAACACCTCCAGTTGGTGCTCGGTCTGAGCCCGCTGCGGGCGGCACTGTGGAGCCTGGTGCCGTCCCTCGCGGTGGGCGGAGTCGCGCCGGCCGCCGCCGCGCTCGCCCAGCGCGTCGAACGGGCGTACCTGATCGGCGCGGGGTTCGCGATCGCCGTGCTCGGTTTCGTGGTGCTGACCCAGGTCACGCCGGACTCGGCGCTGTGGGTGCTGCTGGTCGGCGCCAGCATCTACGCGGGCGGCCTGGTGCTGGTGATGTCGCTCGTCACCGAGCTGGTCCTCGGCGCGGCGCCACCCGAGCAGGCCGGCGTCGCGTCGGCGCTCACCGAGTCCAGCAGCGAGTTGGGCGGCGCGCTGGGGATGGCCCTCCTCGGCAGCGTGGGCGCGGCGGTCTACCGGCGTGAGGTGCTCGACGGGCTGCCCGCCGGGCTGCCGGAAGACGCCCGCGAGGCGGCCCGGGAAACGCTGGGCGGTGCGCTGGCGGTGGCCGACGGGCTGCCCGCCGACCTGGGCGACGCCGTACTGCACGCGGCCCGGGTGGCGTTCACCGACGGTCTGCACCTGGCCGCGATCGCCGCGATGCTGGCGATGCTGCTGGGCGCTGTGGCCGCGCTGACCGCGCTGCGCGGCGTCCGACCGGCCGACCTGCCGGCGACCGACCCGACGCCGACCGACATGATCGACTCGGTTTCCTGAAAAGCGGGCCGTCCCAGACGTGGGGAAGCCGGGGTTTTCAGGAAACCGAGTCGATCAAGCGCCACGAGGCCGGCCGGGCGGTCCAGTCGGTCAGTCGGTGAGCACGTGTGCCAGTCGGTCGCGGAATCGCCGCTCGGAATCGCTGACGGTCTCGCCCCCGATGCCCAGCAGCCCACCGCTGGACGCGGCGCCCATCACCTGCTCGGCGATCTTCACGAGCCAGTGCTTGTACGCGCCGGCCTCACCCTCGTCGACGCGGCCGGCCAGCAGCGCGGCGGCCTCGCCGGCCCGCACCAGCACGTCGTCGATGTACGCCGCGGGGTCGGCGGGCGCGATGGCCGGCAACTCCTCGCCGGTGTCCGGGTCACCGACCCGGGTGACGATCTCGCCGGCCACGGCGGCGACCAGCGGACTGGCCGACTCCCGACCAGCGGAGATGGTCTCCAGCCCGGCCGCGGTCTCCGCCATGGTCCGGCGGGTGCCGTCGGACTCGGCGGCGCTCGCCGCGGTCAGCACCGACTGCGGCAGGCCGACCAGCAGCCCCCACTCCCCGTCGGAGAAACCGAACCCGGTGTACGCCGGCTGCTCGATCACGGCAACGCCCCTTCCGCCCTGCTCAGTGTGGTCAATCAACGGGCCCCGTGACCGGTGCCCGGGTCAGGCTAGTCCAGGGTCAGCAGGCCCTGTTCGGACACCACGCGCACCGACAACGTCTTGTAACCGACCTCGTCGAAGAGAACCGTCATCTTGTCGTCCTCGTAGGAGAGCACCATGCCGCGCCCCCACTCCGGGTGACGCACCTGGCTGTGCACCGGGAACGGCCCGACCGCGCCCTGGTCGGCGACGCTGGTGCCGGCGTGGCAGTTGTCGCAGTGCCCGCAGACCTCGGCCATCTGCTCACCGAAGTAGGCAAGCAGGGTCTGCCCCCGGCAGGCGCTGGTCTCGGCGAAGGCCCGCATCATGTCGGTGCGGGACCGGGTCACCGTCTGCTGGCGCTCCGCCTCCGCCAGCGCCGCCGTGGCGGCCTCGGTCGGGTTGGGGGAGTAGCGGGGGGCGCCGACGCGCTGCCGGGCCCGCGGCTCGGCCGCGCCGATCTGCTCCAGCAGGGAGAGATACTGGCCCAGCTTGCGCGGCCCGAGCCCGGTGGTCTCGCGCAGTTCGGTCTTGGTGGCCGGCTTGCGCCGCAGCAGCGCGGCCAGGTCGCGTAGCTCCTCGGTGTCCGGCAGGCCGCCGCTGAAGAAGCGTTGCAGGCCCACGTCCTCGGCCCGCCAGAGCAGCAGCACCCGGGCCGGTTGCCCGTCGCGCCCGGCCCGGCCGATCTCCTGGAAGTAGCTGTCCGGTGAGTCCGGCAGTGCCATGTGCACCACCCAGGCGATGTTCGGCTTGTCGATGCCCATGCCGAACGCCGAGGTCGCCACCATGATCGGGACCTCGTCGGCGAGGAACGCCTCGTGCAGCTCCGCGCGGGCTCCGGCGGGCATTCCCCCGTGGTAGAACTGCGCCGGGAAGCCCGTGTCGGTCAACCGGGTGGCCAGCTCCTCGGCGGCGCGGCGGGTCGGCACGTAGATGATTCCCGGCCGCCCCTCGTCGCGCAGCATCGTCATCAGGCGCCGCCACCGGTAGTCCTCGTCGGGGCAGTGCGCCACCTCGACGAAGAGGTTGGGCCGATCCAGCCCGGAGACGACCACCTCCGGCTCGCGCAGCCGCAGCCGGGCGATGATGTCGTCGCGTACCGGTGGGGAGGCGGTGGCGGTCAGCGCGACCACCGGCGGCCTGCCGATGCCCTCGATCAGGTGGCCGAGCGCCAGGTAGTCCGGCCGGAAGTCGTGCCCCCAGGCCGAGATGCAGTGTGCCTCGTCGATCGCCACCAGCGCCGGCTTCAGCGCGGCGACCTCGGCCATCCGTTCCGGGTTGCTCAGCTGCTCCGGCGTGATGAACAGGAACTCCGCCCGACCCTCGCGGATCTCGGTGATCGCCTGGGCCTGCTGGGTGGGCGACTCGTTCGAGCTGATCCGCACCGCCCGCAACTCCGGGCGTTGCCGCTCGTTGAGCGAGGCGATCTGGTCCTGTTGCAGGGCCAGCAGCGGGGAGATCACCACGGTCGGGCCGGGGATCAGGCTGGCCGGGATCTGGTAGATGGCCGACTTGCCGGCACCGGTGGGCAACACCACCAGGGCGTCACGTCGCTTCATCACCGCGCGCATGGCGGCCAGTTGGTTGGGCCGCAGCGCCTTCCAGCCGAAAAGACTGCGGGCCGCGCGGCGCAACGTCATCGAGTGCGTGGACAGTTTCATCGAGGGCCGGAGGTACCCGGGCCCATGACCGCCGAAACGCATCCCGGACGATCATGGGCTCGTCGATCCGCGGGTCAGCGAAGCCGGGGCAGGACCTCGCGCTGGTAGAGGTCGAACAGCCCCTGGTAGTGCGGGCCGGTGTTGGCGACGTAGACCTCGTCGAAGCCGGCCTTGGCGTACTTGTCGATCATCTCCAGGTGGGCGTCGGCGCTGTTGCCGCAGACGAACGCCTTCTTCACCATCTCCGGCTCGACCAGCTCGGCGGCCTGCTCGAAGTGGCGCGGTGAGGGGAGCACCTGGGACAGCTCGCCCGGCACCCCGGCGTTGGGCCAACGCTCGTACGCGATGCGCATGCCCTCGTCCTCGCTGTCGGCGTACGCCGCCTTGAACCCGGCCTGGCACGGCTTGTCGCCGCCGCCGTTCTCGCGGAAGCGCCGGACCATGTCGCCGTCGGGCATGGTGCTCACGTAGCCGTCGCCGATCCGGGCGGCCAGGTCGATGGCCTTCGGGCCGAAGCCGGAGACGTAGATCGACGGGGGCGTGTCGGGCAGCGTGTAGATCCGGGCGTTCTCCACTGTGTAGTGCTTGCCACGGTGGTTGACGAAGCCGCCGCCCCACAGCTCGCGCAGCACCTCGACGGCCTCCTCCAGCATCTCCAGCCGGACGTCGGCCTGCGGCCAGGCATCGCCGAAGATGTGCTCGTTGAGGGCCTCGCCGGTGCCGACGCCGAGCACGAAACGCCCGCCGTGCAGCACCGCGCTGGTGGCCGCCGCCTGGGCGATCACGGCCGGGTGGATCCGCACTGTCGGGCAGGTCACCGCCGTGGTCACCGGCAGCGAACAGACCTGGCTGAGCGCGCCGATCATCGACCAGACGAAGGGGCTCTGCCCCTGTGCGTCCACCCAGGGGTGGTAGTGGTCGGAGATCCACAGCGCCTCGAAGCCGGCCCGTTCGGCACCACGTGCCTGCTCCAGCAGCTCGGCCGGCGTGTACTCCTCACTGGACAGAAAATATCCGATCTTCATGGCTTTCCCTTCGGCGCGTGGACCTGCTGATGGGAAAGCCGTACCCCGGTCGGGGTCGGTCACACCCGGCTGGAAGAGCCGAAAGCGCTCAGCGTCGACCGAACATCGCCCGGATCGCGGCGAGCAGCAGCAGGGCGCCGACCACCAGGCCGAGCAGGCGTACGCCGGGGATGTCGGCCGGGCTCGTCGCGTCGGCCAGCAGTGCGGGGTCCATCCCCGCACTCTCCCGCCGAAGCGGGCCGTCGGGCAACTGTAAGGTTTATTGACTATTGAATCGCTCAATGTGACCATGGCATGACCGCCTGCCGGTGGCGGTGCGCCGAGGGCGCGCGAGAGATGGGGTACGGGGGCCGCATGAGCGAGCGCAACCAGCGGGTCGACGGGGGTGCACCGACGCCGGTGATCGAGGCCGAGTGCCAGGAGGGGGTGGCGTGACCACACCCACCGGGCACCTTCCGGCCCTCGCCGCCGCCGTCCTCCAGCCCGGGTTCGTCGGCACCACCCCGCCACAGTGGGTGTGCCGCTGGCTCGGTGCGGGCCTCGGCTCGGTGGTGCTCTTCGCCCGCAACGTCGTCGACCCGGAGCAGGTGGCGGCTCTCACCGCGACACTGCGCGCCGAGCGTCCGGACGTCATCGTGGCGATCGACGAGGAGGCCGGCGACGTCACCCGACTGGAGTCGGTCCAGGGCAGCTCCCGGCCCGGCAACTTCGCCCTCGGCGTGGTCGACGACCCCGAGCTGACCGAGGCCGTCGCCCGGGACCTCGGCGTCGAGCTGGCCGCGGCGGGAGTCACCCTCAACTACGCACCGGACGCCGACGTCAACTCCAACCCGGCGAACCCGGTGATCGGCGTCCGCTCGTTCGGCGCCGACCCGGCGCTTGTCGCCCGGCACACCGCCGCCTGGGTGCGCGGGCTCCAGGCCGGGGGCGTGGCGGCCTGCGCCAAGCACTTCCCCGGGCACGGCGACACCCGCGTCGACTCCCACCACGACCTGCCCCGGATCACCGCCGACCGGGACCGGCTGGAAACCTGCGAGCTGGTCCCGTTCCGGGCCGCCGTCGCGGCCGGGGTGCAGGCGGTGATGACCGGCCACCTGCTGGTGCCCGCGCTCGATCCGCGGCTGCCGGCCACGCTCAGTCAGCGCATCCTGGGTGGGCTGCTCCGCGACGAGATGGGCTTCTCGGGAGTGGTGGTGACCGACGCGGTGGAGATGCGCGCGGTCGCCGACCGGTACGGCTTCGCCGGTGCGACGGTCCGTGCCCTCGCCGCCGGCGCCGACGCGATCTGCATCGGCGGCGAACGGGCCGACGAGCAGGCGGCCCGCGGCTTGCGCGACGCCATAGTGGCCGCCGTCGTCTCTGGGGAACTACCCGAGGAACGCCTCGCCGAGGCCGCCAAGCGCGTCGGTCAACTCGCCGCCTGGACGATGGCGGCGCGCACCGCCGGATCGGCCGGAGCGCGTGGTGCCGCCGACGTCGGGCTCGTCGCCGCCCGTCGGGCCGTCCGGGTCACCGCCGCCCAGACCGCGATGGCGGCGCTGCCGTTGACCCGTCCGGCGTACGTCGTCGAGTTCGAGCCGCTGCGCAACATCGCCATCGGTGCGGAGACCCCGTGGGGCATCGGCGCACCGCTGGGCGAGCTGCTGCCCGGCACGAGCACCGTCCGCTACGCCGAACCCGACGTGCCGGCCGACCCGGGTGCCGGGGCGGGGGCCCGCCCGCTGGTCCTGGTGGTCCGGGACCTGCACCGGCACGACTGGATGCGCGCCGCCGTGCGACGGGCTCTGGCCGCCCGACCGGACGCGGTGGTGGTCGAGTTGGGCGTGCCCGAGGTGGTCACCGGCGCGGTGCACCTGGCCACCCACGGTGCCACCCGGGCCAGTGGTTGGGCCGCCGCCGAGGTGCTGACCGGCGCCCGCTGACCGGCCGGCCCTACCCGAGGTCGGCGACCAGGTCGGCGTACTCGGGATGCTTGTCGATGAACGCGGCCATGAACGGGCACTGTGGCACCACAGTCGCGCCCCGGGCCCGGACCTCGTCCAGGGTGCCCCGGATCAACGCCCCGCCCACCCCCTTGCCCTGAAAGCCCCGGTCCACCTCCGTGTGCGTGAAGACCAGGACCTCCCCCCGCATCAGGTACGCGGTGAAGCCGGCCAGCGCGTCGTCCACCAGGATCTCGAAGCGGTGCTTCGCCGGGTTGTCCTCGACCAGGGTGCTCATCCGGCCATTCTCCCCGCCCCGTCGGCCAGCGCGTCCAGTTCGCCGAGCAACCGGTCCACCTCGTCGGCGGTGTTGTAGTGGTAGATGCTGGCCCGCACCGCGCCGCCGCTGTCGCGCAGACCCATCACCTGGAAGTACTCGTAGGCGTAGTAGTCGCCGACGGACAGGCAGAAACCGGAGGCGCCCAACGCCTCCTGGGTGGCCGCCGGCGACATCCCGGCGACCCGGAACGAGACGGTCGGGCAGCGCCGGGCCGGCGAGCCGTACACGGTGATCCCCGGCCGCTGCGCCAGCCCGGCGAGCAGCCGGTCCAGCAGTGCCTTCTCGTGCGCCTGGGCGGCGGCCAGCCCGGCCCGCAGCCGCGTACGCCGGTCGCCGACCGCGTCCGGGTCCAGCCCCGCCAGGTGGTCCACCGCGGCGGTCACGCCGGCCAGCAGCGGAAAACTCGGGGTGCCGTACTCGAACCGGTCCGGCACCGCGTCGGAGGACGGCACCAGCTTCGCCGGACGCAGCGCCGCCCAGCGGGCCGGGTCGGCCACCATCGCCGCCAGGTGCGGCCCGGACCACTTGTACGCGCTGGTGACCAGCACGTCGGCACCGAGCGCGCTCAGGTCGGTCGGCCCGTGCGGCACCGAGTGCACCCCGTCGACGCAGACCAGCGCACCGACCGCATGGGCGATCCTGGCGATCGCCGGCACGTCCGGCACGGTGCCGATGGCGTTGCTGCCGGCGGTCACCGCCACAAGTCGGGTCCGCTCGCCGACCAGGTCCGCGTACTGGGCCGCGGGCAGCTCGCCGGTCTGCCGGTCGACCTCGGCCCAGCGCACTGTCGCGCCGGCCGCCTCGGCGGCCTGCACCCACGGGCGGACGTTCGCGTCGTGGTCGAGCCGGGACACCACCACCTCGTCACCCGGGCGCCAGGTCGCGCCGAGCGTGCGGGCCAGGGTGTACGTCAGCGCTGTGGCACTCGGGCCCAACACCACCCCGGCCGGGTCGGCGCCGAGCAGGTCGGCCACCGCCGCGCGAGCCTCGGCCACCAACTCCAACGACCGGCGACCCGGAACGAAAGCGGCGCTGCGGTTGCCGACCGCCGTCCGCATGGCGTCGCTGACCGCGTCGATCACGCCCACTGCGGTCTGGGTGCCACCGGCCCCGTCGAAGTGCACGAAACCCTCGGTCAGGGCGGGGTAGGCGGCCCGGGTGCGGGCGATGTCGAAGGGCATGTCCCGGACCCTAGCCGGTGCCTCCGGGGCCCTGGCCAGCCGCCTGGTGATCACCATCGGGTGAGGGCGTCGCGGACGTCTCGTACTCTTGGCGGGGTGACGAACCGAGCCGCCACCATCTCCCTGCCCCCCGCCCGCCGCGCCGCCGGTCTGTTCGCCGGTCTGGCGCTCGGCCTCGCCGTGCTCGCCGGGTGCAGCTCGCAGGGCGCCTCCACCGACTGCGGGCTGGACGCCTGCACCGTCACCTTCGAGCGGGGTGTCGAGGCGAGCACCACCATCCTGGGCGTCGAGGCCAAGCTGGTCGGCGCCGAGGGCGACCAGGTGACAGTCGAGGTCGCCGGGGAGCAGCTCAGCCTCACCACCGGGCAGCAGGCCGCCGAGGCCGGCGGCTTCGCCGTCACCCTGGACAGCGTCACCGACCAGCAGGTCAAGATCCGCGTGGCGCGCAACCCGGGCAGCTGACCTGGGCGGGCGGTGGCGGGAAGACGTTTGGGGATCTCCAGAATCGGAGATTGTGGCGGCATGTCACTCACCCGTAGCGCCGAAGCCACCGCCTCCCGAACGGCGGACAGCCGGTGGCTGGAAGTTCTCGCCCGGGCCGGCTTCATCGGCTACGGCATCGTCCACCTCCTCTTCGCCTGGTTGGCGTTGCAGATCGCGTTCGGCACGTCGTCCGACGACGGCGACCAGTCCGGCGCGCTGCGTACCCTCTCCGAGCAGCCGCTGGGCAAGTTCCTGGTCATCGCCACCGCGGTCGGCCTGCTCGCCATGGCGATCTGGCAGGCGCTGGAGGCGGCGGTGGGGCACCGCGCCGAGCGCGGCAAGGAGCGGGTCACCGAGCGACTCGCCTCGGCCGGCCGGACCATCGTCTACCTCTACTTCGCCTGGACCGCTTTCAAGGTCTTCAAGGATGTCGGCTCGAACAGCGCCGACCAGCAGGAGGCCCTCACCGGCAAGCTGATGACCTCCAGCGGCGGTCGCTGGCTGGTCGGCCTGGCCGGGCTGGTGCTCGCCGCGATCGGTGTCGGCCTGGTCATCTACGGGGCCGTCAAGCGGTTCGAGAAGCACCTCAAGACCGGTGAGATGAGCCCGAAGACCCGCCAGCTCGCCCGCCGGCTGGGCATGGCCGGTTACATCGCCAAGGGCGTCGCGTACGGCATCGCCGGTCTGCTGGTCATCGTGGCGGCGGTGAACTACGACCCGGAGAAGGCCCGTGGTCTGGACGCCGCCCTGCACCTGCTGCGCGAGCAGTCGTACGGTGTGTTCCTGCTGACCCTTGTCGCCCTGGGCATCGCCGCCTTCGGTGTCTACTGCTTCCTCCAGTCCCGGTACCGCAAGGTCTGAGCTGGTCGATTCCAGGAACGTCGGGCACTCTTGGGCTTTTGCCCGAAGTGCCCGACGCTCTGTCGAAGGGAAGCACCGAAACCGTGCAGAGTTATCTCGAAACGGCCGTCGCCGCGTTCGTCGCGGCGGCGGTCGCCCTGTTCCTGGTCGAGATCGTCCACCGGCTGACCCGGCGGTTCGGCCGCCGATCCCAGCTGTTGACCGAGTTGACCGACCACGCGCACCGCCCGTTCCAGGTGGCCGGGACGGTCCTCGCCGTGCAGTTCGCCGTCCGGTTCAGCACCGGGTACGCGGTTGGCCAGCCCTGGCGCCGGCAGCTCCTGCACCTGCTCGTCCTCGCCGTCATCGCCACCGCCGCCTGGCTGGTCGCCGCCCTGCTGATCGTCGTCGAGGACACCGCGCTGGCCCGGTTCCGGGTCGACGTGCCCGACAACCGGCACGCCCGCCGCGTCCGGACCCAGGTGGTGATGCTGCGCCGCCTGACCATCGCGGTGATCGTCATCCTGACCGTCGGCGTGATGCTGATGACCTTCCCGAGCGTGCGGGGCATCGGTGCCGGTGTGCTGACCTCGGCCGGTGTGGTCGGTGTGGTGGCCGCGCTCGCCGCGCAGAGCCTGCTCGGCAACGTCTTCGCCGGCCTTCAGCTCGCCTTCAGCGACGCCGTCCGGCTCGACGACGTGGTCGTCGTCGAGGGGGAGTGGGGTCGGATCGAGGAGCTGACCCTCAGCTACGTCGTGGTCCAGATCTGGGACGACCGGCGGCTGATCCTGCCCACCTCGTACTTCACCAGCAAGCCGTTCCAGAACTGGACCCGGACCGAGTCGGCGGTGCTCGGCACCGCCGAGTTCGACGTGGACTGGTCGGTGCCGGTGCAGACCATGCGGGAGGAGCTGCGCCGCCTGGTCGAGGGCACCGAGCTGTGGGACGGACGGGTCTGCGTCTTGCAGGTCACCGACGCCACCGGCGGGATGGTGCGGATGCGTGCCCTGGTCAGCGCCGGCGACGCGGGCAGTCTGTGGGACCTGCGCTGCCTCGTCCGTGAGCACCTGGTGGCCTGGGTCCGGGACAACCGCCCGACGGTGATGCCCCGGATGCGTACCGAACTGGGCGACGCCAACAGCAACCTGCCCTGGCAGTGGGTGCAGCCGAGGCGGCCGGCCCGCCGCCTGTCCGACACCGAGGCACCCGACGACGCCCGCGTCTTCGGCGGCAGCGACGACGGCGACGCCCGCAGCGAAGCCTTCGTAGGCCCCGAAGAATCCCGCACCTAACAGCCCCCGCCCCCGCCCCCTGGTAACCCGCGGTGATCATGAGGTTATTGCCACCGCCATCGGCGTGTCGTGCCGCTAACTCCATGATCAACGGGGACGCGGGTGGGGGTGGGGCACTGGTGGGGGGTGGGAGGTTTGGTTGGGCTTGGGTGGGGGATGTGCTGCCGGTCATCTCTGCGTCAGCGGAGTGGTCTGTCGCCGGCTTGTCGGCGCGGCGTTCGGACAACAGGAACGGTGCGCCGCTCGCCGCGTTTTAGGATTGACGAGCGGCAACTCCGGGCATACAGCGCGGTGATAGGGAGAGGAGGACAGCATGGCTGACGTGGCGAACGCCCGCACATCCCACAACGGGAGCGAGCCCTCCACCGCCGAGTTGGTGCAGCGGGCCACCGAGCAGGTCTCCCGCCTCATTCGGGACGAACTGACGCTGGCCCGGGCGGAGTTGACCGAGAAGGGCAAGCACGCGGGCATCGGGATCGGCCTGTTCGGCGGCGGCGGCGCGCTGGCGTTCTTCGGCCTGGGCGCCCTGGTCGCCACGGCGATCCTGCTGCTCGACCTGGTGCTGCCCGCCTGGGCCGCCGCGCTGATCGTGGCGGTGGCCTGCTTCCTGGTGGCCGGCGTTCTCGCCCTGGTGGGCAAGAAGCAGGTCAGCCGGGCCGTCCCGCCGGTGCCGGCGGCCACGGTCCGCAGCCTCCGGGCCGACGTGGACACCGTCACCGCCGCGGTGAAGGACAGGGGGCGGCAATGACCGGCAACGGGACCGGCGACACGGAGGCCCTCCGCGAGGAGATCCGTCGCACCCGGGTCGAGTTGGGCGAGACGATGGAGGCGTTGGCCGCCAAGGCCGACGTCAAGGCTCGTCTGAAGGAGTCCGCCGAGCAGGCCAAGGAGCGGATGCGCGAGCAGGCGGCGCAGGCTGTCGCCCGGGTTCGCGGGCAGGCCGTGCGGGGCGTCGGGATGGCGCGGGCACAGGCCTACGAAAAGGGTGGGTTGGTGCGCGCGCAGGCGTATGACAAGGGTGAGTTGGTGCGCCGCAACCCGGTGCCGTGGGCGGCCATCGCGGCCGGTGCGGTGGCCACCGTGGTGGTGCTGATGATCGTGCGGGGGAGGCGTAGGTGAGCAAGAGCATCGGCAGGGTCGCGTACCGGCCGGTCGGCGTGTTGTTGGGTATCGCCGCGGGCGCGGTGGCGGGTGCGATCTTCCGGCAGGTCTGGAAGGTCACCGCTGGCGACGGTGAGGCGCCCAACGCGACGGACGAGGATCGCGGCTGGGGCGAGGTGCTGGCCGCCGCGGCGTTGCAGGGCGCCATCTTCGCCGTGGTCCGGGCTGCTGTGGACCGCGGTGGCGCGGTCGGCGTCCGACGGATGACCGGCAGTTGGCCAGACTGATCAGTGCGACTTCAGCCCCCTCCCCGCGCATCGATGGGAAGGGGGCTTTCGCATGACATCGGACGCCGCCCAGCGGATCTCAGGCATCCGTCAGGTCACATGTCGGAGAAATTCGTTCCAGGGGTCGTGACAGACTTTTTGCGTACGTGATTTGCTGGTCCACGCTGTTGCGAGATGGCGTGGGTTGAGAGAAGTCTCCTTCGTGGGGCCGCCTCAGACGCCGCTGCTCGAAAACGGCCAATCGGCCGCACGGCGTGCACGGCCACCAGTTGTTAGAAGGAGAAACACATGGCTCAGGGAACCGTGAAGTGGTTCAACGCTGACAAGGGCTTCGGCTTCATCACCGTCGATGGTGGGGGTGCTGACGTGTTCGTCCACTTCTCGGCCATCCAGACCAGCGGCTACCGCTCGCTGGAGGAGAACCAGCGGGTGGAGTTCGAGATTGCACAGGGTCAGAAGGGCCCGCAGGCCGAGCAGGTCCGTCCCATCTGAGTGAGACGGCCGGCCCGCCGGCCAGTGGGATGACCCGGCCAGGGTCGTTGCGAAGCCCCGCATCCCGGACGGGATGCGGGGCTTCGCTCATGGCGAGGTGGGGCCGGCCCGGCGGGGCCGGCCCGGCGCGCAGCCGCGCGGCAAGCCCGGCGCCAGTGTGGACCGGCGGGTCAGTTGCGGCGGCGTGAGCGCAGGCCGAGCCACAGCACGACCAGCCCGACAAGCGCCACGAGCGGGCCGATCACCGCCCAGATCTTCTCGTCGGTCATGACGCTGCCGCTGACGTAGCCGAGGCCCTGCACCGTCCACACCGCACCGATCACGACGGCCAGCAGGCCGAGGGTGAGCGGAAGCCAGCCCCTCATCGCGTCCCCTCTCCACCGCCCGCGCGTCGCCCTCCAGCATCGCCGGTCGGGCGACGCGACGCGAACGCCCCGGGCGCGCGAGTCACCACCGGTCGTGTACCTGCGGGCGGATCAGCTCGTCGTAGATCTCGCGTACGGCCGTCAACTGGCCGTCGGTCAGTGGCGAGAGGGCCGCCGTCGCGGCGTTGCGCCGGGCCTGGTCGGCGTCGCGGGCCCCGGGGATGACGACGGTGACGCCCGCCTGGTCCAGCACCCAGCGCAGCGCGAACTGCGCCATCGTGCGGTCCGCGTCGACAAGGGGAGCCAGTCGGCGTACGGCGGCCAGGCCCCGCTCGTAGTCGACGCCGGAGAACGTCTCCCCGACGTCGAAGGCCGCGCCGTGCCTGTTGTAGTTGCGGTGGTCGTCGGCGGGGAACTCGGTGTGCTCGTCGTAGCGGCCGGAGAGCAGGCCACTGGCCAGTGGCACCCGGGCGATGATGCCCACTCCGGCCGCGGCGGCCGCCGGCAGGACACGCTCGAGGGGCTTGTGCCGGACCGCGTTGAGGATGATCTGCACGCTGGCCACCCCCGGTCGGGCGATGGCGGTGAGGGCCTGGTCGCAGGTCTCGACGCTGACCCCGTAACCGGCGATGGCCTTCTCGACGACGAGGGTGTCCAGGCCGTCGAAGACCTCGTCGGAGGAGAACACCTCGGTGGGCGGGCAGTGCAGCTGGACCAGGTCCAGGGTGTCCATGCCGAGGTTGGCCCGGGACCGGTCGGTCCACTGTCGGAAGTTGTCCAGGGTGTACGCCTCCGGCCGCTGCTCGACGCGGCGACCCATCTTGGTGGCGACGGTCAGGCCGGCGTCCGGGCGGGACCGCAGGAAGCGGCCGATCAGCTGCTCGCTGCGACCGTCGCCGTACACGTCGGCGGTGTCGAGGAAGGTGACCCCGGAGTCCACGGCGGCGGTGAGCACCGCCATCGCGTCGTCCTCGCTGACGGTGCCCCAGTCCGCACCGAGTTGCCAGGCGCCCAGGCCGACCGCACCGACGGTCCGGCCGAGCCGGTTGAAGCTGCGCTGTTCCATGCCCCGAGCCTAGTGATCGGGTTGCCACCTTGCCAGGCGAGCCGTACGTTTACAAGACGGACGTACGGTTTGGGAGGCAGTGATGTGGGACCCGACGACCTACCTACGCTACGGCGACCAGCGATCCCGGCCGTTTCACGACCTGGTCGCCCGGATCCCGGCCGAGCGCCCCCGGGCGGTGGTCGACCTCGGCTGCGGCCCCGGCCAGCTCACCGCCACCCTCGCCGAGCGCTGGCCGACGAGCCGGGTGCGCGGCCTGGACTCCTCGCCCGAGATGATCGACCGGGCCGCCGCTCTCGGCGTACCCGTCGACTTCGCCGTCGCCGACCTGCGCGCCTGGCAACCGGCCGGCGACGAGGACGTGGTGGTCAGCAACGCCGCACTCCAGTGGGTGCCCGGGCACCAGGAGCTGTTGCGCCGCTGGGCCGCCCAGCTGCCCGCCGGGGCGTGGCTCGCCGTGCAGGTCCCTGGCAACTTCGCCGCCGAATCGCATCGCGCGCTGCGCGCGGTCGCCGGCCAGCCGACCTGGCGGGCCGACGTCGCCCCGCTGCTGCGCGCCGACCCGGTCGACGACCCGGCCGACTACGCGGCGCTGCTGACCGCCGCCGGCTGCGCGGTGGACGCCTGGGAGACTACCTACGTGCACCTGCTGCCCGCCCGCCCCGGCGCGGAACACCCGATGCTGGCCTGGATGGAGGGCACCGCGCTGCGCCCGGTCCGGGCCGCACTGGACGACGCCGGCTGGTCGGCCTTCCGGGCCGAGCTGGGGGTACGCCTCAGCGCCGCCTACCCGGTGCGGCAGGGTCAGGTGTACTTCCCGTTCCGCCGCGTCTTCGTCGTCGCCCGCACCGGCGACCGTGCAGAGGAGAACCCGTGACCGACCTGCCCGCCTTCATCGCCGGCCTGCCGAAGGTGGAGCTGCACGTGCACCACGTCGGCTCCGCCTCGCCCCGGATCGTCGCCGAGCTGGCCGCCCGCCACGAGGGACGCACCCCCGTGCCGGCCGACCCGCAGGCGCTCGCCAGCTACTTCGAGTTCCGCGACTTCGCGCACTTCGTCGAGGTGTACCTCAGCGTGGTGGACCTCATCCGCGACCCGGAGGACGTCTGGCTCCTCACCCACGAGGTGGCCCGGGAGTTGGCCCGCCAACAGGTCCGGTACGCCGAGCTGACCATCACCCCGTACTCGCACGTGCGCCGGGGCATCCCCGCGCCGGCCTTCTGCGAGGCGATCGAGGACGCCCGCAAGCGCGCCCTTGCCGACTTCGGCCTCGACCTGCGGTGGTGCTTCGACATCCCCGGCGAGGCGGGCCTGCCCGCGGCCGAGGAGACACTGCGCATCGCCCTGGAGGAGCGCCCGGAGGGGCTGGTCAGCTTCGGTCTGGGTGGCCCGGAGGTCGGCGTACCCCGGCCGCAGTTCCGGCCCTACTTCGACCAGGCCCGCGCCGCCGGGCTGCGCTCGGTGCCGCACGCGGGGGAGACCACCGGCCCGCAGACGATCTGGGACGCGCTGCGTGAGTTGGGCGCCGAGCGGATCGGGCACGGCATCTCCGCCGCCCAGGACCCGGAGCTGCTCGCCTACCTGGCCGAGCGGCAGATCGGGATGGAGATCTGCCCGACGTCCAACGTCCGAACCCGGGCGGTGGCCAACCTCGACGAGCACCCACTGCCCCGGCTGGTCGAGGCCGGGCTCCTGGTCACCATCAACTCCGACGACCCGCCGATGTTCGGCACGACCCTCAACGACGAGTACGCGGTGGCGGCCCGTCTGCTCGGGGTCGGCGCCGAAGGGCTGGCCGGGCTGGCCCGCAACGCGGTGGCCGTGTCCTTCCTCGACCCCGCCGGCAAGCAGCGGATCGTGGCCGAGATCGACGCGTACCTCACCAGCGCCGGCTGAGCCCGCCGGGCTCACCGCCGCTGGCCGGCGCGGTCGGGTCGGGGCGGCCGTGGTGCGAGGGCGGGGGAGCAGGGCGCGCGGCGGGAGTGTGGGTGTGGGGGGACCTGTGACTCCCGCCGCGCGCGCGGCTTCACCGGCCGTGGGCGCGTGTCCGCTCGGCCGGTGAAACTGGTGGGTTCGTGCTCTGATCCTGTCAGCCCGTGACCGGCCCAGCCCGATCGTTAACCGCGATCTAAGGAAGACTTGCGACGGCCCACAACCCGGTCAGTCGTCGGTGGGGCGCTGGCGCGGCCACCGACGTCCGGTGGCCTTCGTGTCCCGGGCGTCGCGGGCCATCCGGCCGACCAGACCGAAGCGGCTGACCTGCCGCGGCGTCGCCTCCGGGTCGGCGAGCAGCATCACCACGCTGGCCCCGCCCAGCCGGGCGCGGTCGATGCTCACCGACCCGTTGGCCTGCAACGCCACCCGCTTGGCGATGTCCAGGCCGAGACCTGTCGAGCCCTGGTCACTGGCGCCCCGGCGCAGCGCCCGGTCCGGGTTGGCGATGCCGGGGCCGGCGTCGTCGATCCGGATCGCCACGTAACCGTCGCGCCGGGACACGGCCACCTCGAACGCGGTGCCCTGCGGGGTGTAGCGGAAGACGTTGCCGATCACCGCGTCCAGCGCGGCGGCCAGCTCGGCCCGGGGCACCGGCGCGGGAATACGCAGTTGCGCGCCGTTGACCCGGTGCGGCCGGTTCTGGTCGCCAGCGAGGGCCGCCCAGAACACCATCCGGTCCCGGACCACCTCGCTGACGTCGCACATCGCCGGCCCGGCCTCGTGCGCCACCGACTTGCGGGTCGTCTTGATCAACACGTCGATCTCACCCTCCAGGGTGACGATCGCCTGCCGGATCCGCCGGATGCCGCGAAGCCGGTCCAGCTCCGCCGGGCTGAACGAACCCACGCTCGTGTCGTCGGACTCCAACGCCTCCGCGTCCAAGCGCAGCACCGTCAACGGGGTACGCAGACGGTGTGACAGGTCGGCCACCAACTCCCGCTCGTCGGTGCGGGCCGCGTCCAGTCGGTCGGCCATCCTGTTGAACGCGTACCCGGCCTCGGCCAGCTCGCGCGGACCGGTCGGCTCGACGCGTACGCCGAGGTCGCCGTCGCCGATGGACAGCGCGGCCTGGACCAGACCTCGGGTCGAGTCCACCGCGCGGGCGGCGACCCGGTCGACCACCAGCACCGCCGCGCCGGCCATCGCCGCGCCGACCGCGAACAGCAGCAGCCAGGTGCCGCCGGCGCCCTCGCCCAGCGTCGAGTCCGGGAGGAACACCTCGACCACTGCCGTGCGGTCACCGAGAACGACCGGGTCGAGCCGGACCACGCCCCCGTCCACGTCGACGACCAGCGACCGCCGGTCGGCACGGGCCCGGTCCAGGTCGCCGCCGCTGGCCCGACCAGCGGACTCGTCCAGCCCCAGGCCGTGGACGACGGGCCGGGTCGATGCGCCCTCTGCGCTCGCCACCACGGCCCGCTCGACCACCGCCGGGTCGGTGCTCACCGCCAACGCGCCGGTCACCAGGGCGCTGCGCCGAGCCGCCTCGGCGATCGCCTTGTCCCGGCTCTGCTCCCGCAGACTGAGCCCGAGAGGGATCAGGAACGCGAGCGCGACGAGGCTGCACATGCCGGCCGTGAGCAGGGCCAGCGCCGTCCTCAGTCCGGTGCCACCAGCCGGAACCCGACCCCCCGCACGGTGCGCAGGTAGCGCGGCTTCGCCGCGGACTCGCCCATCTTTCTGCGGAGCCAGTACAGGTGAACGTCGATGGTCTGATCCTCGCCGACCGATGGCTGCCGCCATACCTCCTCCAAGAGTTCCCGGCGGGACACTACCCGCCCGGGTCGTGCGGCGAGATACGCCAGCAGGTCGAATTCCTTACGGGTCAGCGCCAGCGGCTCCCCGTCGAGTTGGGCGCTGCGCTCGCCCACGTCCACCCGCAGCCCGCCGACGCTGTGCACCGCCGGCTGCACGGTCCGACTGGCCCGTCCGGCCCGGCGCAGCACCGTGGTGATCCGCGCGTCCAGGTGCGCCCCGGTGAACGGCTTGACCATGTAGTCGTCCGCGCCGGCACGCAGCAGCTTGACCACCGACTGCTCGTCGTCCCGGGCCGTCGCGATGATGATCGGGACGTCGGTGATGCCGCGCAGCATCCGCAGCGCGTCCGAGCCGTCCAGGTCCGGCAGGCCCAGGTCGAGCACCACCAGGTCGGGTGTCTCCGCCGCGACCCGGCGCAGCGCGTCCAACGCGGTACCCACGGCGTGCACGGCGTGTCCCCGGTCGGTGAGGGACCGCAGCATCGCGCCGCGTACGACGTGATCGTCTTCGACCAGGAGCACGGAGGCCACGACAAGACCGTACTTGGCCTGGCAAGTTGATCGCGTTGCGACGTGCCTGGCGAGGGGGCAAGCTGGTACGACGATGTCGTTCACCCTGTTCGTCGATGCCCGCCTGGCTCTCGCCCGGGACAGCCTCGCCGGTCTCTCCACCGGCGACGCGCTCGGGGCACAGTTCTTCCTGCCGAGGGCCGCGCCCACGGATCTCGCCGGGGGCGCGCTGCCGCCGGCCCCCTGGGAGTGGACCGACGACACCGAGATGGCCTGCTCGGTCCTCGCCGAGCTGACCCACTCCGGCGGCATCAACCCCGACCGGCTGGCCCTGGCCTTCGCCGGGCGGTGTTCTCCACTGCGGGGCTACGGCGCCGGCGCGATGACGATCCTGCGGCTGATCCGCGCCGGCACACCGTGGCCGCTGGCCGCCGCCTCCGCCTTCGACGGCCAGGGCTCCTGCGGCAACGGCGCGGCGATGCGGGTCGGCCCGCTGGGCGCGTACTTCGCCGACTCGACCGCGCGTGCCGCGGCGCAGGCCCGCGTCTCGGCCGAGGTGACGCACGCGCACCCGGAGGGAATCGCCGGTGCCGTCGCGGTGGCCGTCGCCGCCGCGCTGGCCGCTCGCGCCCGCCTCGACGGCCATCGGCCGGCCCCGGAGCGGCTGCTCGCCGGGATCGCCGCCGCGCTGGAGCCGGGCACCGAGGTACACCGGAGCGTGAGCCGGGCGGCGGGGCTGCTCGGCCGGCCACTGGATCGGGTGGTGGCGGAACTCGGCAACGGCTCCCGGGTGACCGCCCAGGACACCGTCGGCTTCACCCTCTGGGTGGCCGCCACCCACCTCGACGACTATCCGGCGACGATCCAGAGGTGCGTCCAGGCCGGCGGTGACCTGGACACCACCGCGGCCATCGCCGGAGCGATAGTGGCGGCGTACACGGGTGTCGGCACCCCCGGCGGCGTACCCGAGTCGTGGCTGTCCGCCCGCGAACCGCTACCCACCTGGGCGGCCTGACCGCTGCGCGGGCCGTCCCTGCGCCTGCGCGGTCCGTCCTGCGCCTGCGCGGTCCGTCCTGCGCCTGCGCGGTCCGTCCTGCGCCTGCGCGTGCCGCGCCGGGTCCGCGCTGACCGCGGTGCGCCTGCCCTGTGCGCGGTCCGTCCTGTCTGCGTCGGGTGTGCTGCGCGTGCGTGGGCTTGTTACCGCGCGTCGCTGGCCGCCCTGCCCATGGTCAACTCGGCTTCCTGTAACTCGGGGGCATCACCACGGCGGGGACGGCGCGGTTTTCTGTAACCCGAGTCGATCACCGCGATGCTGTGGGAACAGCGGGCTGCGGCTCGGCGAACCGCGGGTTGGCGGGCGTCGGGTCTGGCGTCTCGTCCTCGTTCGCGTGGTCGGTGATCTCGGCGAGGGTGGCGGTCTCGTCCTCGGCTGGGCCGCCGGTGACCTCGGCGAGCGCGGTGGCCTCGGCCGGGTCGCGTCGGCGCCACCGGCTGACCAGCCAGCCGATCGCGGCACCGCCGCCCAGTCCGGCCAGCAGGCCGGCGGCCAGCATCCCGTCGGCGTTGCCGGACTCCTCGTCGGCACCGCCTGCGGCGGCGGCCGGGGCGTCGACACCGCTGTCCTCGGCGGCTGGCACGCCGGCGGCCGGGCCGCCGTGCCCGCCGTGGGCGGCCGGACCTGCCGCGCCGGGTGCCGGCGGCAGCAGGCGCAGCGCCGGGGCCCGGTGCGGACCGGCGGCGTCCGCCCACCTGACCACCGTGCCATCGGCGTACGTCTGGACGACCTCGAAGGTGAGCCGCTCCGCCTGCGGCATCGGGCCCATGGACAGCGCCAGCCGGGCCGGCCCCGGAGCGCTCTCGCCGACCCGGACCCAGGTCACCGCCGTGGTCACAGTGCTCACCCCGGAGGAGTGGATGCCGGCCACCGGCTTGTCCAGCGTGCGGGAACTGATCGTGGGTGCCCAGCCGTCCACCGACATCGGGTAGACCTCGGCGATCGGCGCGTCGGCGGGCAACCGCACCTCGATCTTGTTGGTCTTCGTGCCGGCCCGCTCCTGCGGCACCGCGAACTCCAGACGGACGGCGTCGCCCTGCCGTGCCTCGGCCGGGGTGGTCGTCACGTCCACGGCCTGCGCCGTACCGGGCCAGAGCAGCACCCCGGCCGCGGCCAGCGCGGTCACCGCCCCGATCCGCCGCCGACGTCCACCGTCGTGCGTGCTCGCCATCTTGTGCCCCCATCCCTGTCGACGCGACCGGCACCGGTTTCCGACCACACCTGTAGTTCGGCTCCCGGGCACGAAAGGTTCAACGCCGACCGACAGGAAGGTGCCGTTCCCGACTGCGGGTGGGTGGACCGATAGCATCGGCCAAGAGCCGAGGACCGGCACCGTTTCGTACCACTTGGAGGAGTCACCGTGTCCGCACCCCGTACCCCCGCCGTGGCCGACCCCGTCGTCGTCGCCGCCGGGACGACGGCGGCCGACGCGGTGGCCGCGGCCGGACTGCCCGCGAACGGCCCCAAGGCGATCGTCGTGGTCCGCGACCCGCAGGGCCAACTGCGCGACCTGGACTGGGCGCCGACCGAGGAGACCGTGGTCGAGCCGGTCAGCCTGGACTCGCCCGACGGGCTCACCGTGCTGCGCCACTCCACCGCGCACGTGCTCGCCCAGGCGGTGCAGGACATCTTCCCCGAGGCCAAGCTGGGCATCGGCCCGCCCATCGAGAACGGCTTCTACTACGACTTCGACGTCGCCAAGCCGTTCCAGCCCGATGACCTCAGCAAGATCGAAAAGCGCATGCAGGAGATCATCAAGTCCGGGCAGCGGTTCCGTCGCCGCCGCTTCGGCAGCCTGGACGAGGCGCGCGCCGAGCTGGCCGACGAGCCGTTCAAGCTGGAGCTGATCGAGGTCAAGGGCGAGGGCCTGGACACCGACGAGGTGATGGAGGTGGGCGGCGGCGAGCTGACCATCTACGACAACCTCGACGCCAAGGAGGACAAGGTCTGCTGGTCGGACCTGTGCCGGGGCCCACACCTGCCGACCACCCGCCTGATCGGCGCGTTCAAGCTGATGCGCTCGGCCGCCGCGTACTGGCGCGGGTCGGAGAAGAACCCCCAACTCCAGCGGGTGTACGGCACCGCGTGGCCGACCCGCGACGAGCTGAAGGCGTACCTGAAGCTGTTGGAGGAGGCCGCCCGGCGCGACCACCGCAAGCTCGGCGCGGACCTGGACCTGTTCAGCTTCCCCGACGAGATCGGCTCGGGCCTGGCGGTCTTCCACCCCAAGGGCGGCATCATCCGCCGCGAGATGGAGCACTACTCGCGGCGGCGGCACGAGGAGGCGGGGTACGAGTTCGTCAACAGCCCGCACATCACCAAGGCGCAGCTGTTCCAGACCTCCGGTCACCTGCCGTACTACGCGGACACCATGTTCCCGCCCATGCAGCTGGAGGGCGCGGACTACTACCTCAAGGCCATGAACTGCCCGATGCACAACCTGATCTTCAGGGCGCGCGGGCGGTCGTACCGGGAGCTGCCGCTGCGGATGTTCGAGTTCGGCACGGTCTACCGGTACGAGAAGTCCGGCGTCGTGCACGGCCTCACCCGGGTGCGTGGCCTGACCCAGGACGACTCGCACATCTACTGCACCCGTGAGCAGATGGCCGGTGAGCTGACCACGCTGCTCAGCTTCGTGCTCGACCTGCTGCGCGACTACGGCCTTGACGACTTCTACCTGGAGCTGTCGACCCGCGACGACTCACCCAAGTTCATCGGCGCGGACGAGGACTGGGCGGAGGCGACCGAGGCGCTGCGCACCGCCGCCGAGACCTCCGGCCTGGACCTGGTGCCCGACCCGGGCGGCGCGGCGTTCTACGGGCCGAAGATCTCCGTGCAGGCCCGCGACGCCATCGGCCGGACGTGGCAGTTGTCCACCCTTCAGGTCGACTTCAACCAGCCGGAGCGGTTCGGCCTGGAATACCAGGCCGCCGACGGCACCCGGCAACGGCCCGTGATGATCCACCGGGCGCTCTTCGGGTCGATCGAGCGGTTCTTCGGGGTGCTCACCGAGCACTACGCGGGCGCGTTCCCGGCCTGGCTGGCCCCGGTGCAGGTGGTCGGCATCCCGATCCGCGAGGACCACACCGACTACCTGCACGGCTTCGTCGCGGCGCTGCGCGCCGAGGGGATCCGGGCCCAGGTGGACGCGGGCGACGACCGGATGCAGAAGAAGATCCGTACGGCGCAGCAGCAGAAGATCCCGTTCATGGTGATCGCCGGTGACGACGACGTGGCCGCCGGCACTGTCTCGTTCCGCTACCGCGACGGCTCCCAGCGCAACGGGGTGCCGATCGCCGAGGCGGTGACCCACGTCCTGGACGTGGTCAGCTCCCGCAGCAACGTCGGCCCGTCGGCCGCCGCGGAGTAACACGCGGGGGCGCCCCGTCCGCCGCGATCTTCGCCGGCGGTCAGCGCTTGGGGGGCGCCTACGGGTCAGATGCCGCAGCTCGGTGCCGACCAGCCCCCGACGGCTGCCACGTGGGTGTGGTCGTTGTGGTCCGGGTAGCCAGGGCCGAGGATCTGTGCGAAGCCGTGGTAGCGGGCCTGCTGCGCCAGTCGGCAGAACGACGGTGACCCGACCAGGTCCACCGCGTCTCCGTACAGGTGCCGGCTGTTCGACGCCCCACCGACCGCGCTGTTGCAGGCGTAGCTGCGGAAGCTGCTGCTGATCGAGATGGCCACGTCACCGAGGGCGTGCCGCAGGGCCTGGAGCTTCCACATCGAGACGAGTGCGTTGGCCCGTGCGGTGCTCGCCGCGACCGCCCCACCGGACCAGTCGCTGTTACACCTGTTCAACTCGGCGTAGCTGAAGTTGGCCGGCGTGCAGTCGTCGTCCTGTAGGGCGTAGAGCCGGTTGAACGTCTGCGCGCCGGCGATGCCGTCCGCGGACAGGCCGTACGCCTGCTGGAAGCGGATCACCGCCGAACGGGTGGCCGGGCCGAACGCGCCGTCGATGGTGAGCACGGCACCGTAGCCGGGGTAGCCGGCAACCCGGATCTGGAGCTGTCGGACGTCTTCGCCGGACGCTCCCTGGGACAGGGCTCGACCCCACGTGTAGCAACCGTCCGCCTGAGCCGCACCGGCGGTGAGGGTGACGCCGGTCACTGTGGTGGCGGCCGTCAGCGCAAGTGCCGCGAGGAGCCTGCCGAGCCGTCGGATCATGAGGCCCTCCATCGATACATACACGATTGTGGATGCATGGAATCTTCAGGTCTCGGTGTTCATCCGTCAAGAATTTGCGGCGACGAGTTTTACCGACGGCGGGTGTCGCGGCCCGACCGGGTGGCTCCGTAGGATCGGCTCGTGACAGGGGCGGAACGGCACACGGACACCGGCGGCATGACGGACGGCCTGGAGCGGCTCTGGACGCCGCACCGGATGACCTACATCTCCGGCGAGGACCGCCCGGCCGAGGGCTACGAGAAGCCCACCGGCTGTCCCTTCTGCCGGGCCCCCAAGCTGCCTCCGGAGGAGAGTCTGGTGGTGGCCCGTGGCGAGCACGTCTTCGTGGTGCTCAACCTCTATCCATACAACCCCGGGCACCTGCTGGTCTGCCCCTACCGGCACGTCGCCGACTACACCGACCTCGACGTGCCGGAGACGACCGAGCTGGCGTCGTACACCCAGACCGCCATGCGGGTGATCCGCAAGGTGAGCAACGCGCACGGCTTCAACCTGGGCATGAACCAGGGCGGGGTGGCCGGCGCCGGCATCGCCGCGCACCTGCACCAACACGTGGTGCCCCGGTGGGGCGGCGACGCCAACTTCATGCCGGTGATCGGCCGCACGAAGGTTCTGCCGCAACTGCTCGGCGACACCCGCGACCTGCTCGCCCGCGCCTGGCCGTCCTGACCACCGGTCGCGCGGCGTCCGCGCCGGACCCTAGTCGGCGCGCAGCAGCGCGGTCAGCTCCGGCCAGGTCTCCACCCGATGTACGCGGGGCAGCAGCGCGGCGTGCGCGGCGACCTCCGCCGGGCGGGGCCGGAACAGGAAGCGGTGCGGCACCGAGTCGAGATAGCCGAGCACCTCCAGCTTGTCGTCCACGAAGTGGGTCAGCCCGAGCCGCCGCGCGATCGGTGCCTTGTCCGGTCGGGTGCGGCAGAAGTGCACCCGCCGCAGGCCGATGCCGGTGCGCGCCGGAAAGTCGTGGTGGGCCAGCCACTCCCGGGTGCGCCGCTCGGTGGACTCACCGCACTTGGACACCAGGTGCACCTCGTCGAACGCCGGATTGAGCGCCGCGAGCGCGTCGAACGCCCCGGCGACGGCGGGGGTACGCAGGTAGTGCGCGCCGAAGAACGACGTGTCCGCGTCGTCGTCGGCCGGCTCGATGAGCACGCCGCCGATATCCACACCCAGCCGTCGCATGGCGCCGATCATGCCGCACCCTGACCGTTGCCGTGCACCCGCGTGTCCGCCTCCGGATCTGCTACGCCGGGGCCCTCCCCAGGTGGCACGATCGGCCGATGGCAGTCACGACACGGGCGTTGGGGCGCAGTGGCATCGAGGTCAGCGCCCTCGGCATGGGGTGCTGGGCGATCGGCGGCCCCTGGGCGGAGGGTGCCCAGCCGCTGGGCTGGGGCGCGGTCGACGACGAGGAGTCGGTGCGGGCGGTACGCCGGGCGCTCGATCTGGGCATCACCCTCTTCGACACCGCCGACACGTACGGTGCCGGGCACAGTGAGCGGGTGCTCGGCCGGGCGCTCGCCGGCCGCCGCGACGACGCCGTGATCGCCACCAAGTGGGGTTACACCTTCGACGAGGCCAGCCGGCAGGCCACCGGGGAGGACGCGTCGCCCGCGTACCTCCGGCGGGCCGTGACGGCTTCCCTGCGCCGGCTCGGCACCGACCGGATCGACCTCTACCAGCTGCACCTGGCCGACCTGTCGGTGCCGCGGGCGCAGGCACTGATCGGGACCTGCGAGGATCTGGTCGCCGAGGGCCTGATCCGGGCGTACGGATGGAGCACCGACCGCCCCGACCGGGCCACCGTGTTCGGTCACGCCGCGGCCGGCGCCACCGCGGTGCGGCACACCCTGTCGGTGCTGCGGGACGCCCCGGAGCTGCTCGCCGTCTGCGACAAGTACGACCTGGCCAGCGTCAACCGAGGCCCGCTGGGGATGGGGCTGCTCACCGGCAAGTACTCGGCCGGGTCGGTGCTGCCCCACGACGACGTACGCGGGTTGGCCCCCGGCTGGCTGGAATGGTTCCGTGGTGGCCGGCCGGCGCCGGAGTGGCTGCGCCGGGTCGGCGCGGTTCGCGCGGCGCTCACCGCCGACGGGCGCACCCTCGCCCAGGGCGCGCTGGGCTGGATCTGGGCCCGCAGTGGTCGCACCATCCCGATCCCCGGCTGCCGTACGGTGGCCCAGGTCGAGGAGAACGCCGCCGCGCTGCACCGAGGCCCGTTGCCGGCGGACCAGTTCGTCGAGGTGGAGCGCCAATTGGCAGCCCTTCGCACCGCAGCCCTCCGCGACGCCGACCGCCCCCACTGGCCCCCTCTCACGCACCCCACCATCCACCCCTGACCAAACCACCCACCCCACGCTGCCCGACCGCGCCGTGCCCGCCCATGCCCGCACCGCGCCGCGCCGCGCCGCTAGTCAGTGTCGATCATGCAGTTGTGGTTCCCCTTGAATCAGGCATAACTAGCATCTTCTGCCCACCACAACTCCATGATCGACGCGCGAGCCGAGCCGAGCCGAGCCGCGCTGAGCCGAGCGCTCAGGGTCGGGGTCGTGGATCAGGTGCGCTGGGGAGTTGGGTTGGCCGGGGTAGTTGTTCGCCCTTTGCTCTGCTTCGACGAGTGCGACAACCCATGACGCTGTTCTCGTCGCGTCGAGTGAAGCAGAGCAAAGGGCCCGGGACGGCCGGGGTTACGGGGTGTGTTCCTTGCGGATCTGGTCGGCCAGGTGCGCGGGCATGGTGTCGTGGCGCACGAAGTGGCGACGGAAGGTGCCGGTGCCGGCAGTCATCGAGCGCAGCTCGACGGCGTAGCGCAGCAACTCGGTGGCCGGCACCTCGGCCCGGACGAGGGTGCGACCCTCGGTGTCCGGGTCCGGTTCGGTGCCGAGCACCCGGCCGCGTCGGCCGGACAGGTCGCCCAGCACCGTGCCCACCGAGCCGTCCGACACCCGGATGGTGACCTCGTCGATTGGCTCCAGCAGCGCCGGCTGACCACGGTCGGCGGCGTCGCGCAGTGCCAGCGCTCCGGCGGTCTGGAAGGCCGCGTCGGAGGAGTCGACGCTGTGCGCCTTGCCGTCGACAAGTGTCACCCGCAGGTCCACCACCGGGTGGCCGGCGACCAGGCCGCGCTCCAGTTGGGCGCGGACGCCCTTCTCCACCGACGGGATGTAGTTGTGCGGCACCGCGCCGCCGACGACCCGGTCGACGAACTCGAAGCCGCTGCCCTGCGGCAGGGGCTCGACCTCGATGTCGCAGACCGCGTACTGGCCGTGCCCGCCGGACTGCTTGACGTGCCGGCCGTGCCCCTTCGCGGGCACCGTCAGCGTCTCGCGCAGCGACACCCGGACCGGCTCGGTGTCCAGCTCGACGCCGCCGGCGCGCAGCCGGTCGAGTACCACGTCGGCGTGCGCCTCGCCCATGCACCAGAGCACCAACTGGTGGGTCTCCGGGTTGCGTTCCAGCCGCAGGGTGGGGTCGCCGGCGACCAGCCGGGCCAGGTTGCGGGCCAGGGCGTCCTCGTCGGCGCGGCTGCGGGCGACGACCGCCACCGGCAGCAGCGGCTCCGGCATCTCCCAGGGGGCGATCAGCAGCGGGTCGTCAGTGGCCGCGATGGTGTCGCCGGTCTCGGCGGTGCCCGACTTGGTGATCGCGCAGATGTCGCCGGCCACACAGAACGGCACCTCCCGCACTGTGGCGCCCAGCGGGGTGTAGATGTGCCCCACCCGCTCGTCGGCGTCGTGGTCGGGGTGGCCGCGGTCGGCCATCCCGTGCCCGCAGATGTGCACTGTCTGCTCGGGGCGCAACGTGCCGGAGAAGACCCGGACCAGGGAGACCCGCCCGACGTGCCGATCGACTGTGGTCTTGACGACCTCGGCGACGAGCGGCCCGTCCGGGTCGCAGGTCAGCGGCGGGCGGGGCGAGCCGTCCACGCCGGTGACCGCCGGCAGCTCGTGCTCCAGCGGCGACGGGAACGCGGCGGTCAGCACCTCCAGCAGCACGTCCAGCCCCACCCCGGTCTCGGCGCAGACCGGCACCACCGGGTAGAAGTGCCCCCGGGCGACGGCCTTCTCCAGGTCGTCGATGAGCACCTCGTCGCCGATCTCCTCGCCGTCGAGGTAGCGGTCCATGAGGGTCTCGTCCTCGCTCTCGGCGATGATCCCCTCGATCAGCTCGTCGCGCGACTCGTCGATGGCCCGCTGGTGCTCCGGGTCCGGGGCGCGCACGTCGGCGGGCAGCCCGGCGGAGTAGTCGAAGACCCGGCGGGTGATCAGACCGAGCAGACCCTCGGTGGACACCCCGTCGTCGCCGAGCATCGGCAGGTAGAGGGGCATCACGTTGTCGCCGAAGAGCCGCTGGCAGAGCGCCACCGTCTCGTCGACGTCGGCGCGGGGCTGATCCAGGCGGGACACCGCGACCGCGCGGGGCAGGTCGACAGCCGCGCACTCCTCCCACAGGGCGACGGTGGCCGCGTCCATGCCGCCCGCCGCGGAGACGACGAAGAGCGCGGCGTCGGCGGCCCGCAGCCCGGCGCGCAGCTCACCGACGAAGTCGGCGTACCCGGGGGTGTCCAGCAGGTTGACCTTGATGCCGTTGTGCAGCAGCGGTGCGCAGGACAGGCTCACCGAGCGCTGCTGGCGTACCGCCGCCGGGTCGTGGTCGCCGACAGTGGTGCCGTCGACCACGGCGCCGGCCCGGCCGATCGTGCCGGTGGCCGCGAGCAGGGCCTCGACAAGTGTCGTCTTGCCCGCTCCGGAGTGCCCGACGAGCACCACGTTGCGAACCCGCTCGGGCTCGGTCACCACCGGCACGCCGCCGGTGGAACCCTTCTCCTGACTTTTCTGCGCCATGGGGCGCACCTCCCTCGGCCGGTGGTGGGTGGCGACTGCCGCGCGACGGGAAGCGGCCCGGGGCGAGTGCGCGGCAGTATCCTCCGGTGGTCTGCTGCACAACGGGAACGGGACGGGCGGACGGGTGAGCTGGCTCACCCTCCGGCTCGATCTCACACCCGTTGTCGGGTAGGCACAAGCCTCTCCCGGGCGGGTCGGAGGGGCGGCCGTATCGGCGGACCTGGGCGGACCGTTATCGTGGGGACCGCCATGGCGAAGATCTTCCAAGTGTCGGTCCGCGCGGGGATGACCCGCGTCGTCGAGCCGATCGCCCGTGCCCTGCTGCGCGCGGGCGTAACCCCCAATGCCGTCACCGTCGCGGGCACCGTTGGTGTGCTCGTCGGTGCGCTCGGCTTCGGTGCCCGCGGCCATCTGGTCGCGGGCGCGTTGATCGTTACCCTTTTCGCGCTCACCGACCTGCTCGACGGGACGATGGCCCGGATGAGCGGCGGCTCCACCAAGTTCGGCGCGTTCCTCGACTCAAGCATGGACCGGGTCGCCGACAGCGCCGTCTTCGGAGCTGTCGCGTACTGGCTGGCCACCCAGGGCAACCACTCCGGGGTGGCCGCCGCGTTGGTCTGCCTGGCCGCCGGCGGTCTCGTCTCCTACGTCAAGGCCCGCGCCGAAGGGCTCGGCATGACCTGCAACGTGGGCATCGCCGAACGCACCGAGCGGCTGCTGATCGTCGGGGTCGGCGGGATCCTCACCGGCCTGAACGTGAAGCCGGCGTTGGAGATCGCGCTCTGGCTGCTCGCCGCGGTGTCGATCTTCACGGTGGGGCAGCGGATGGCGCACGTCTACCGCCAGGCCCAGCAGCTCCAGCCGGACGGCCAGGCGTGAGCGGCGCGTCGACGGCCCGGCACCGGACGACCGGCGGCCGGGCCGCGTGAACCTCACCGAGCTGGGCTACGTCGCCGGCTGGCGGGTGGTCCGCGCGCTGCCCCGGCCGCTGGCGGCGGCGGCGTTCCAGGCGGGCGCGGACCGCGCCCACCGCCGCCCCGGCGGGGGTACGGCCCGACTGCGCGCGAACCTGCGCCGGGTGGTCGGCCCGGAGCTGCCCGAGGCCGAGCTGGACGATCTCGTCAAGCGTGGACTCCGCTCGTACGCCAGGTACTGGATGGAGGCGTTCCGGCTGCCCGCGTTGAGCCGGGCGCAGATCGCGGCCGGCTTCCGACTCGACGGGGCGGAGTTGCTCGCCGCCGACGTGGCCGCCGGCCGGGGCGCCGTGGTGGCGCTGCCGCACGCCGGTAACTGGGACGCCGCCGGCGCCTGGGTGGCGACCAACGGCTGGCCGCTCACCACTGTCATGGAACGGCTCAAACCGGACGGCGTGTACAAGCGTTTCATGGCCTTCCGGGCGGGTCTGGGGATGGAGATCCTGCCGACCCACGGCGGGCCGCGTCCGGCGTTCGACGTGCTGCTGGAGCGTCTACGTGCCGGTGCGGTGGTGCCGTTGCTCGCCGACCGGGACCTCTCCGCCCGGGGGGTGGAGGTGGACTTCTTCGGCGGGAAGACCCGGATGCCGGCCGGGCCGGCGCTGCTCGCCCTGCACACCGGTGCGCCGCTCTACGTGGCCTCCATGTGGTACGAATCGGATGCGGCGTGCGCGTCGCTCGCCGGCCCGCTGCCGGTGCCGGGGCCTGAGGCGGGGCCACTTGACCAGCGGGTCCGTTCGCTGACCCAGCTGATCGCCGACGGTCTGGCGGCGGGCATCGCCCGGCATCCGGAAGACTGGCACATGTTGCAGCGGATGTGGCTGGACCAGCGGGGGGCGGGGGACGGCTCGGCGCTGCCCTCGTCGGCTCCCGATCGGGCCTGAGGAGGTGGGGAGCACTGTGGGACGGTGTTCCGCGGTCGTGGGCGGGAGGCGCTGACCCATGCGGATCGGCATCGTGTGCCCGTACTCCTTCGATGTTCCCGGCGGGGTGCAGAACCACGTGATGGACCTGGCCGAGGCGCTGATCGCGCTCGGCCACGAGGTCAGCGTGCTCGCACCGGCCGACGAGGACTCGCCGCTGCCGGAGTACGTGGTGTCCGCCGGTCGTGCCGTGCCGCTGCCGTACAACGGCTCGGTGGCCCGGATCGCGTTCGGGCCGGTCTCCACCGCCCGGGTGCGGCGTTGGATCATCAACGGCGACTTCGACGTGCTGCACGTGCACGAGCCGCTCACGCTGAGCCTGTCGCTGCTGGCCGTGCTCTCCGCGCGCGGGCCGGTGGTGGCCACGTTCCACACCGCGATGACCCGGTCCCGGGTTCTCGCCGCGGCGCAGGGTGTCCTCCAGATCGTGTTGGAGCGGATCACCGCCCGGATCGCGGTCAGTGCGCTGGCCCGCAAGGTGCAGGTCGAGCACATGGACGGCGGGGCGGTGGAGATCCCCAACGGGGTGGCGGTGGCCAAGTTCGCCGACGCCGAGCCGTTGCCGGGCTGGCCGGGGGAGTGCGCCCCGGGCACCGGCGGCACCCTGGGCTTCCTGGGCCGGTTCACCGAGGCGCGCAAGGGCTTCCCGGTGCTGCGCGACGCGTTCGTGGCGTTGGCCGCCACCCGGCCCGGGCTGCGGTTGCTCGTCGCCGGCCCGGGGGACCCCGACGACCTGTACGACCAGTTCCCGGCCGAGCTGCACGAGCGGGTCACGTTCCTCGGGCTGGTCACCGAACCGGACAAGGCGCGGATGCTGCGCAGTGTGCACCTCTACGTGGCACCGAACACCGGTGGCGAGTCGTTCGGCATGATCCTCACCGAGGCGTTGGCCGCCGGTACCACGGTGATCGCCAGCGACCTGGACGCGTTCCGGCGGGTGCTCGACGGCGGGCGCGCCGGTCGGCTCTTCCCCACCGGTGACCCGGTGGGGCTGCGCGACGCGGTGACGGAGCTGCTGGACGACCCGCCCGGGCGGGCCACGTTGAGCGCGTGCGGCGATCAGGTGGTGGCGAATTTCGACTGGCCGGTGGTTGCTCGCCGCGTTCTGGAGGTATACGCAGCGGCGATCGAGGCAACCGACGGGCGGGTCATCGACCAGGAGTGGGTGGGGCTGGGCTGAGCCGGTGTGACGCATGGCGCGGACGACGACCGGAGTGACCGGTGGGGCCGCGCCCAATCGGAGGCGGAACGGAGCAGCACTACGATGCCGCACATGTGGTGGGTGGTGGCCGCGATCGTGGCCGTGGGGCTGGTCGGGGCGTACCTCGTCTGGACCGCCGGCCGGGTGCAGCGGTTGCAGGGCCGCGCGGAGCTGGCGGCCCGGGCCCTCGACGCCCACCTGCTGCGCCGCGCCGCGGCGGCGGCGGTGCTGGCGGAGCGGCGCTTCGGTGTCGAGCTGTACGCGGCGGCCCGCATCGCCCTGGACGCCAGCCCGGACGAGCGGGAGGCGGCGGAGAACGACCTGACCCGGCAGTTGCGGGTGGTCCAGTTGGATCCGGGCGATCCGGACTGTGGGGCGGTCATCGCCGCCAGTCGCCGGCTCGCGCTGTCCCGGCAGGTGCACACCGACCTGGTGCGGGACGCCCGCTCGGCGCGTAGCCGTCCGTTGGTGCGGGTGTTGCGGATGGGACGGGGTCGGGAGTGGCCGCGCTACTTCGACATCGACGACCCGACCCTCACGGTGCCGACGGACGTCCCCGCGAGCTGACCCGCGCGGTCGCCGGGAGCCGGTGACCCGGGCCACAATGCAGGCCACCGGGGGTCTGATTGGCTGTCGGTACGGCGTTGCTCCGCGCGTAGCATTTTCGCTGCCACCCCCCAGAGCACGTCCAAGGAGCGATGACCCGTGCCCGAAAACACCGTCTCGAACCCCGGTACGGCCCCCGTCGTCGGCACCGCCCGCGTGAAGCGCGGCATGGCCGAGATGCTCAAGGGCGGCGTGATCATGGATGTGGTCAACGCCGAGCAGGCCAAGATCGCTGAGGACGCCGGCGCGGTCGCGGTGATGGCCCTGGAGCGGGTGCCCGCCGACATCCGCGCGCAGGGCGGGGTGTCCCGGATGAGCGACCCCGACATGATCGACGGGATCATCGCGGCGGTCTCCATCCCGGTGATGGCCAAGGCCCGCATCGGTCACTTCGTGGAGGCGCGGATCCTCCAGTCGTTGGGCGTGGACTACGTCGACGAGTCCGAGGTGCTGACCCCGGCCGACTACGCCAACCACATCGACAAGTGGGCGTTCACGGTGCCCTTCGTGTGTGGCGCGACGAACCTGGGCGAGGCGCTGCGGCGGATCACCGAGGGCGCGGCCATGATCCGTTCCAAGGGCGAGGCGGGCACCGGTGACGTCTCCAACGCCACCACCCACATGCGGAGGATCCGCCAGGAGATCGCCCGGCTGTCGTCGCTGCCGGCCGACGAGCTGTACGTGGCGGCCAAGGAGTTGCAGGCCCCGTACGAGCTGGTCAAGGAGGTCGCCGAGAGCGGCAAGCTGCCGGTCGTGCTGTTCACCGCCGGCGGGATCGCCACCCCGGCCGACGCGGCGATGATGATGCAGCTCGGCGCGGAGGGCGTGTTCGTCGGTTCCGGCATCTTCAAGGCGGGCAACCCGGCACAGCGGGCCGCGGCGATCGTCAAGGCCACCACCTTCCACGACGACCCGGACGTGCTGGCGAAGGTCTCCCGTGGCCTCGGCGAGGCCATGGTCGGCATCAACGTCGACGAGATCCCGCAGCCGCACCGCCTGGCCGAGCGGGGCTGGTAGGCATGGGCGCGCCCACCATCGGTGTGCTCGCGCTCCAGGGGGATGTCCGCGAGCACGTGGCGGCGTTGGCGGCGGCGGGCGCGGACGCCCGCCCGGTCCGCCGACCGGCGGAGCTGGACGCGGTGGACGGCCTGGTCGTCCCCGGCGGCGAGTCCACCACCATCAGCAAACTCGCCGACATCTTCGAGATGCGCGAGCCGATCGACAAGCGGATCGCCGACGGCATGCCGGTCTACGGCTCCTGCGCCGGCATGATCATGCTGGCGACCGAGGTGCTCGACGGTCGATCCGACCAGCGGGGCTTCGCCGGCATCGACATGACCGTCCGCCGCAACGCGTTCGGCCGGCAGGTCGACTCGTTCGAGGCGCCGGTGACCATCACCGGGGTGCCCGGTGGGCCGTTCCACGCGGTCTTCATCCGCGCACCGTGGGTAGAGCGGGTCGGCGACGGCGTCCAGGTGATCGGCTCGGTGGCCGGCGGGCCGGCGGCCGACCGGATCGTGGCGGTCCGGCAGGGCAACCTGCTGGCCACCTCGTTCCACCCGGAGCTGACCGGTGACCTGCGCGTGCACGCGTACTTCGTGGATCTGGTCCGCGCCGCCTGAGCGGCCCGGCCAGGCGGCCGCCCGGGCATGTTCTCCGCCCCCGCCTGGTTGTCCTTCGGGTGAGCCGGGTGACCCGGCGGCACCCCGAGGCGGTGCCGGATGTGACACGCCCGGGTGTGACCTCGGTAAGATTGCCGCGGTTCGGCAGGGCCGTCGCCCGGCGCGGCAATTCCCGCGGAGCCGACCGGCCGCCGACCCGCCGGATGTGGCGCGTAATTCGGTGCGGCAGTCGATGCAGGCGTGGAATGACAGACGGAGGTAGAAGATGTCCGGCCACTCAAAGTGGGCGACGACCAAGCACAAGAAGGCCGTCATCGACGCCAAGCGCGGCAAGATGTTCGCCAAGCTGATCAAGAACGTCGAGGTGGCCGCGCGGATCGGCGGCGGTGACCCCACCGGCAACCCGACGCTCTACGACGCCATCCAGAAGGCGAAGAAGAGCTCGGTGCCGAACGACAACATCGACCGTGCCGTCAAGCGCGGCTCCGGCCTGGAGGCCGGCGGCGCCGACTGGCAGACGATCATGTATGAGGGGTACGGCCCGAACGGCGTGGCCATGCTCATCGAGTGCCTCACCGACAACCGCAACCGGGCGGCGACCGAGGTGCGCACCGCGCTGACCCGCAACGGCGGCTCGCTCGCCGACGCCGGCTCGGTGTCGTACATGTTCTCCCGCAAGGGCGTGGTGATCGTCCCCAAGGAGGGCACCAGCGAGGACGACGTGATGCTTGCCGTCCTCGACGCCGGCGCCGAGGAGGTCAACGACCTCGGTGAGGCGTACGAGGTGGTCTCCGAGCCGACCGACCTGATCGGAGTGCGGACCGCGTTGCAGGACGCCGGCATCGAGTACGAGTCGGCCGAGTCCTCCCTCGTCCCCAGCATGAACATCCCGCTGGACGAGGAGGGCGCCCGCAAGATCTTCAAGCTGATCGACGTCCTCGAAGACTGCGACGACGTGCAGAACGTCTACGCCAACTTCGACGTCAGCGACGACGTGATGGCCGCGGTCGACGCCTGAGGGCGGTCGAGACGAGCACGGTACGGCTGAGTTCCGGGAGATGCAGCAGCGAGCCCCAGCCTCACACCGAGGCTGGGGCTCCCCTGCGTCTAGCCAACCTGGAGCGGTTTTCTGGCTGGAGGCTTGCGCCCGGCGGGGGTTGGCCTCGGTGGTGGGGGTGGCACGTATGTCACGTGCTCGGGCATCAGGAACAGGGCGCGTCGGGCTATCGCGTCGCCCTTGTCGTCGAGCTGGTAGCAGTCGAGCCAGCACCAACCGTCATAGGTGATCCAGTCGAGTTTCCTGATGACTCGGACGGTAATGGGGATCATGAACTGAACGCTTGCAGCCCGGTCGAGCCGTAGCAGGTCACCGGCCTTCGTCCGACCTTCCTTGCCCGCCAGAGCTTCAACGTCCTGCCTGCTTCGCTCAGCCTGGGGCAGAAGCCGACGGGCGTGCAGCTCGGGCAACGTCCGCGGTTGTGAAGGTCGACGACGAACCCCGCCATGACCACGGTGAAAGGCGGTTCGGGCCGATACTCCTCAAGCATCGTGCCGCCCGTCTCGCTGGTTGCGACGCTTGAGCACCTGCCGTCTGGTGCTGACCTCATCCGGCTTCTTCGGTGGCACGGGAGAAACGCACGCTACGGGCTGATAGGCAGAGCGCTCAACAACATCGATCGGCTCATCAGGTCTCTGAAACCACTTCCAACGGCGCATCAAGCTGCCTCCCGAGAGTCCTTGGGTGGCCGGCACGGAGTGCCTACCCCTAGATCACTCTGCGTGCCGGCCACACCCGCAACCGTAAGCCTGTCTATACAACCTGTCTAGACGGGTATTGTTCGTGTCGTGGCAAGTGAGCGCCCAAGAAGATCGGGAGTACGGTGACGGGCGTGCCTACCCCGCACGTGCCACCGCGCCGATACCGGCTGGTTGCCGACGAACTGCGCCGCCGCATCGAGGCTGGCGTGATCCCACCTGGCGCTTTGCTGCCCAGTGAATCGACCCTGATGGCTGAGTTCTCAGTCGCACGGGGAACCGTTCGTGAAGCCCTGGCGCTGCTGCGGTCTGAGGGCTTGGTCCTGACCGAAGTGGGACGCGGAACCTACGCCAGGCCGGTGATGCCTGTGCGGAGACTCGCTTCTGAGCGGTATCGCAAGGAGCTTGAGCAGGTTCGTAGTGGTGAGCTTGGTACGTCTTTCACCGCTGATCAGCAGGTCGACTGGGCTGCGTACAGCCTGGACAAGGACTTCCGCGAGGTGCCGGCTACTGAGGCGGTAGCAGAGCTGTTCGGCATAGAGCCAGGCACGATGCTTCTCGAACGTCACCTCCTCTTCCGCACTCATGGTGCGCCGCAACAGATGTCCGTCTCATGCCTACTGCTCGACATGGTCGCTGGCACTCCGGTTGCCGATCCTGATAACGAGCCATGGCCGGGCGGCAACACGTCGCAGCTCTACAGCCTCGGGCACACCATCACTGGCGTCCGTGAACGTCCACGATGGAGGCCGCCTTCGCCTGATGAGGCGGAAGCCCTACGCATTCCTGCCGGGGTTCACGTAGTAGTGATCACTCGACAGACGTACGTCGGTGAGCGGGTGGTGGAGGTGGCACACATTGTGCGGCGTGCCGACCTGGTCGACCTGGACTACTGGATTGATCTCACTTGAGCCGAACGCGCTCCGGAGAGGACAACAACGCCCTTGCGTTAGGCGGAATGACTGTTCGTCAACGGGCACTGCCTCGCCGAGCCTGCATCGCGATCTTGCACTTTCTGCCCCGACGTTTGGGGGCATTCCCGCTGAGATCGGCGACAGAAAGTGCAAGATCGGCGCGACTCTTCTGCTCTGCGCGTCTTGATCTACAAGCCCCGTTAGTCAGCAGCAGTTGACCCGTCGGCCACAGCCCTAGCGCAACGGCGTGGAGAGGACAACCTACTAAGGCGCTCCCGCTAACGACTCCAGACGCAAAGAGACCCCCTACCCGAGTGACGCGCTGAAGCTCGGTGCTGTGGGCTAACCGCATCCAGGTCTCCACAGCCAGATCGGCGTCAAAATTTCTTCGTGGTGCCCGTCGTACTCGATGTCTTCGCTGCTCATGAGGGCTCTCCGGGGTAGCTGTAAGCTCCTGGAGGCATCGAGGGGGTTTGTGAAAGCTCATCCTTCGACATGAGCGACGACGTGATGGCCGCGGTCGACGCCTGAGGGCGGCCGACTCGGCAGCACCGAGATCGGGGTGTCCCGCGCGGGGATGCCCCGATTTCCGCACGGCCGAGTTGACCAGGCGATGGCGTCGAACGTGGAGGTGGGAAAGTGGCGGCAGACCGGTTCGCACCGGGTGACGTGGTTGTCCGGCGCGAGATTCTGCGTGGCGAGGTGTGGTTCGGCTGTCCGACGATCTGCGTCGAGGACTCGCCCGACCTGCTCGCCCTCTACCTCCCGCCGGGGGCGGAGTTCGGCTTCCCGACGACCGGGGTCTTCCCGTGTGGCCGTCACCCGTGGGAGACCGCGGGGCACCGCTCGTGGTCGGGGCACGGCAAGCTGATGCTGCAACGCCCCGGCGAGGCGCACTCGGTCGACGTGTTCTGGACCGGCCCGGGGCGCGACTTCGCCGGCTGGTACTTCAACCTCCAGGACCCGTTCCGGCGTACGCCGATCGGGGTGGACACGCTGGACCACGAACTGGACCTGTGGTGGGGCGCGGACGCCGACACCTACGTCTGGAAGGACGTGGAGATCTTCGCCGAGCGCCTCGTCGAGGGCCGCTACCCGGGCATGGGGGATGCCATCCAGGCCGAGGGTGACCGGATCGCGGCGCTACTCGACGCGGGGGAGCGCTGGTGGGACCCGGCGTGGGCGAAGTGGGAGCCCGACCCGGCCTGGTCGACGCCCCCGCTGCCCGCCGGCTGGGACCGGGTGCCGCTCGCCCAGTGAGCCCGAGCGGGCGTCGGCGTCCGATCAGGACACCGACGCCCGTGGTGGCGAACCACCGGCTCAGCCGATCGTCTCCCGCTCCCGCCACGCGGTCCGCAGCGAGGTCCGGCCGTTGGTGCGCAGCAGCGACCCCTCGTACACCCGGGATCCGGCGAGCAGGAACGCACCGGCGGCGAGCAGCAGGATGACGAGCGAGACGAACGGTTCCCAACCGGCCGCGTCCCCGGTGAACAGCCGCAGTGGCATGGCCGTGGGCGACGAGAACGGCAGGTAGGACAGCACCCGCATCGCGGTGTCGTTGTCGTTCAGGAAGATCACCGCGAAGAACGGCAGCATCACGGCGAGCTGCACCGGCGTCGACACGGCGGCGATGTCCTCCTGCCGGTTGGCCAGGGCGCCGGCCGCCGCCCACATCGCCGCGAGCAGGATGAAACCGAGCAGGAAGAACGGCACGAACCAGCCGATCGCGGGGGCGAGCAGGCTGAGCAGGCCGCCACTGTCGCCGAGCTGGAGCCCGATGACCGCCACCACCGCGAGCAACGCGATCTGCCCGAACGCCAGGATGGCGCCGGCCACCACCTTGCCGGCCAACAGCGCCCGCACCGGCACGGCCGCCACCAGGATCTCCACGATCCGGGTCTGCTTCTCCTCGATGACGCTCTGCGCGATCTGCACACCGAACGTCTGCGAGGTGATGAAGAAGACGAACGCGAAGACGAACGGCACCAGGAACGCCACCACGGGGTCGACCGCGTCCGGGTCGAGCAGTTGCACTTCAGGCGCGCTGCTCAACGCCCGTACCACGTCGTCCGGGGCGTCGTCCATGGCGAGCACCTTCGGGCCGGCGACCACCGCGGCGTCCACGTCGTCGTCGCGGACGGCCTGCTCGGCGGCCCGGTCGTCGCGGACCACCCGGACCTCCAGGCCGGCGGCGCGCAGCGGACCGGCCGCACTCTCGGTCACCGCCACGGTGGACGGCCCGCCGGAGAGCAGCGGCGGCAGGATGGTGCCCGCCGCGGCGATCAGCAGGAAGAAGAGGGTGCCGAACAGGAAGGTGCGGTCGCGCAGCTTGACCCGGATCTCCCGTTCGGCGACCAGCCTCGTGGCCTGGGTGATGTTCACTGGGTGACCTCTCGGAAGATCTCGGTGAGCGAGGGGCTGACCGGGCGGAACGCGCGGACCGGACCCCGCGCGAGGGCCGCCCGCAGCACTTGTTGTTCGTCGGCGCCGGCCGGTAGGTCGAAGACCACGCGCGACCCGTCCAGCTCGACGAGTGTCACCCCGGGTTCGTCGCGTACCCAGCCGGCGTCGGTCGCCACCACCAACTCGTAGCGGGGCACCGTGTACGAGTCGCGGAGCTGCTGGCGGCTGCCGGCGGCCCGGATCTCCCCGTCCGCGATGATCACCAGGTCGTCGCAGAGGCGCTCCACGACGTCGAGTTGGTGGCTGGAGAAGAGCACCGGTGCTCCGGCCGCGGCGCGTTCCCGCAGCACGGTGACGACGGTGTCGACGGCGAGGGGGTCGAGGCCGGAGAACGGCTCGTCGAGCACCAGCACCTCGGGGTCGTGCACCAGCGCGGCGGCGATCTGGGCGCGTTGCTGGTTGCCCAGCGACAGCGTCTCCAACAGGTCGTCCCCGCGTTCACCGAGCCCGACGCGGTCCAGCAGCGCGTCGGTGGCCCGCCGGGCGGCGGGGGCGTCCAGGCCGTGCAGCCGGCCCAGGTAGGTCACCTGCTCCCGGGTGGTCATCTTCGGGTAGAGGCCGCGCTCCTCCGGCATGTACCCGAAGCGCCGCCGGTCCTGCCGGGTCAGCGTGGTGCCGCCCCAACTCACCTCGCCGGCGTCCGGGGCGAGCACACCCAGGATGATGCGCATGGTGGTGGTCTTGCCGGCGCCGTTGGCGCCCACGAAACCGGTCATCCGACCGGCCGCCACCTCGAAGGACACGTTCTTGAGCACCTGCCGGTCGCCGAAGCTACGGTCGACGCCGTCGAGGCGAAGCGTTCTGGTCACCCGTCCACGCTAGATCGAACGGCGTGTCCCGCCGTCCGCCCGGTGGGTGAGCGGGCGGTCCGTCGCGCGGCGGATGGCGGTCAGCCGCCCGGCCGGACCACCCCGTTCTCGTACGCGAACACCACCGCCTGCACCCGGTCACGCAGGCCGAGTTTGGCCAGCACCCGGCTCACGTGGGTCTTCACCGTCGCCTCGCCCAGGTGGATGCTCGCGGCGATCTCCGCGTTGCTCGATCCGGCGGCGAGCAGCACCAGCACCTCCCGTTCCCGTGGGGTCAGCCCGGCCAGTGCGACGTCCGCCTCCGGCCCCCGGTGGGCGGTGCCCGCCGGGTCGCCGGGGCGGGCGAACGTGGAGATCACCCGCCGGGTGATCTCCGGGGCGAGCAGGCCGTCGCCCCTGGCCAGCACCCGGATCGCCTCGATCAGTTCCTCAGGTGTGCCGTTCTTCAGCAGGAAACCGCTGGCCCCGGCCCGCAGCGCGGCGAACAGGTAGTCGTCGCGGTCGAAGGTCGTGAGGATCAGCACCGCCGGCCCACCGGGCCCGTCGGCGGTGATCTGTCGGGTGGCCTCCAGGCCGTCCATCCCGGGCATCTCCACATCCATGAGTACGACGTCGGGGCGGGTGGCGCGGGTCATGCTGACGGCCCGTTCGCCGTCGGCCGCCTCGCCGACCACCTCGATGTCGTCCTCCACCTCCAGGATGACCCGGAAGCCGGTGCGGACGAGGTGCTGGTCGTCGGCGAGCAGCACGCGGACGGGCCGACCCGACGTCTCGTGGGCTGGCGGGGCGCTCATGCCGGGCCCTTCGCGTCGGCGGCCGGCTGCCGCTCGTCGCTCGGCTGCCGTTGCGCCCGGACCGGCGGGTCGGCCGCGGCCAGTGGGAAGCGGGCGCGGACCCGCCATCCGCCGCCGGCACGGGGCCCGGCCTCCAGGTCGCCGTCGTGCGCGGTGACCCGTTCGCGCATCCCGATCAGGCCCAGCCCGACGGGGTCGGCCCGGCCGCCGGTGCGTCCGTCGTCTGTCACGTCGACCTCCACCTCCCGGGCCAGGTAGCGGACCCGCACGTCCAGCAGGTCGGCCCCGGCGTGCTTCAACGTGTTCGTCACCGCCTCCTGGGTCACCCGGTAGGCCGCCTGCGAGACCGATTCGGGCAGCGCGACCGGGTCCCCGTACACCCCGAGGGTCGCCGTCAGACCTGCGGCCCGGGCCCGCTCGACCAGCTCGCCGATCCGGTCGACGTCGCCGGCGGCCGGCGGCGCGGCGTCGGCCGCGCCGGAGGTCCGCAGCACGCCCAGCATCCGGCGTAGCTCGTCGACGGCGGTGCGGGCGCTCTGCTCGATGGCGGTGAGCGCGGTGCGGGCCTTGCCCGGGTCGCGGTCGAACACCCGGCGGCAGGCCGACGCCTGCACCCCCATCACCGACACGTGGTGGGCGACGACGTCGTGCAGCTCCCGGGCGATCCGGACCCGTTCGCCGAGCACCGCCCGTTCCCGGGACTCGGCCTGCGACCGACGCAGGTCCTCGGCCTGGGTACGCAACTCGTGTTCGCGGCGTGCGGCCACCCAGGCGGTCTCACCGAAGAAGTAGGCGAAGCCGAGCGTCAGCACGTTGATCAGCACGCCGTTGACCATCGCGGCGAGCACGGGCGGCACCGGACCGACCGCGTCGTCGAAGGTCTCGGGTGGAATGTGGTCGATCATCACGGCGTAGTAGACCCCCAGCCAGGCGAACATCGTGACGATCACGCCGATCCGTAGCCGTCGGGCCAGCCGATGGTCCTGCCCCCAGGCGCCGGCGGTGTAGAGGACGCAGAACAACGCCCAGGCGGAGAACGCGGTCTCCGGGGCCGATCGTGCCTGCGCGGCGACGAACACCACCGAGACGACCAGCAGGGTCGCGGCCGGCCAGCTCCGCCGCCAGATCAGCGGCAGCGTCACCGCGACGGTCCAGAACAGCTGCTCCGGCCCGGACGGCGGGGGACCCAGCAGGAACGCCCCGGCGCTGCGGGCCAGGGTGAGGCTCACCAGCGCCAGCCCGGTCACCCCCAGGCCGATACACAGGTCGTTGCGGCGCTGCTGGGCGGTCGGACCCGGACGACGCCACTCCTGCGGCTGTCCCACTGTCATCCTGGAACGATGCCACGCCACCCGGCGCGGCCGTCGGGCGGGCGACAGGTGCCGGCCGGGCCCGACCCACGGGCGGCGGCCCGACGCGGGGTACGCGCCGGGCCGCCGGGTGGGTTCTCGCTCACGCCGTCTGACGGCGGGTTTTGATCGCGGTGTCGATCAGGTCCCAGACGACGACCACGATGGCGCCCAGCGCGATGGCCAGGCCGAGGGCGTCGCGGTTGTCCGACTCGGCCAGCCAGCTCAGGCGCACGCCCAGGGCCGGGTTGAGCAGCCGGTCGGAGAGCGCCAGCCACACCAGCGGCAGCGCGAACGCCAGGTTGAGTAGCGCCTTGGTGCCGAACAAGGCCCGGGTCCAGCGCCCGATCCGGTACTTGACGACCTCGAAGACCACGCTGGCGACCAGCACGACGATCAGCGCCGGCAGCCAGAAACTCCACAGCGCCGGGTCGAGGATCGGAATGTTGTCGCCGTCGGTGGTGTGCACCCAGGACTGGAAGTGCTGGAACGGCAGGTACGCGATGGTCGCCACCGACATGACCACCGACGCGATGGTGTCGGCGAGCGGGATGTCCCGGTGCATCGGCGCGTCGGGCAGATCGTCGAGGCTCCACTCCGGCACGTCCACACCCGACTGGGAGCGCTCGATGAGGACGAAGACCAGGGTGAGCCAGAAGCAGATGTGCACGCTCACGTGCAGGGCGACGACGAGGCCGGGCCCGATGGCGCCGAAACCCTTGCCGCCTGCGGCTTCGACGACTGTGACGATCGTGCCGGCGAGCGCCGGGATGAAGCTGAGCAGCAGCTTCAACAGCCGCAGCCAGAGCAGGTAGTAGGTCGGCCCGATGAGCTGTAGCTGGCGGTCGGCGTACCGGGCGGCCAGCAGGTCCGGGTTGCCCAGCTCGGTGAGCACCTCCCGCTCGGCGGCGGCGGGGTCCGCGCCACCGTCGGTCCGGCCCTCGATCATGTCGTCGATGGAGGCCCGCAGCTCGGAGGCGATCTCGTCACGACGCTGGGCGGGCACCGAGCGCAGGGTGGCGGCGAGGTAGCGGTTGGTGAGGGTGTTCATCGGTCCACTCCTTGGATCAGCCCGGTGATGGAGGTCTGCACGGCGGCGAGGTCGTCGAGAAGCCGGCTCAGCATCGACTCGCCCTCGTCGCTGGTCCGGTAGAACTTGCGCGGCCGGCTCTCCTCGGTGTTCCACTCGCTGATCAGCAGCCCCTGGTCCTCCAGGCGGCGCAGCAGCGGGTAGAGCGTGTTGGCGTCCACCGGAAAGCCGTGGTCGGTGAGCCGTTGCAGCAGTGCGTAGCCGTAGTCCGGTCGACGCAGCGCGACCAGGCTGGCCACCACGACGGTGCCTCGACGCAACTCCTGTAGGTGCGTCCGTAGAACGTCCTCGCTAACCATGTGTCACACCATAGTGTGTGCCACACAGCATTGTCTACGACAACATCATCGTGCCACTCACAGACCCGTGCGTCGGGCAGCATGCGGGGCGCCCGGCACGAACCGGACGCCCCGCATGCCTGACACCGCTCAGCAGGCCGAACCCTGGCGGAAGTTCCGCTCGACGAAGTCGGCCGGCCCGACCTGGAAGTAGCCCGCGCCGGGACGGATCGGGTGCCCGGTGAACAGCTCGACCCGCGAGCCGACCCGCACGAGGTACGCCTCGGCGTCCCCCGCGTCGTTGCGGATCAACGAACCCCGCCGGCCGTAGATCGCCTCCAACTCGTCGAACGACATGCCGACAGTGGCACCGGCGGGGGACCGCGGCGGTGCGGTGGCCGTACCGACCTCCACCAGTCGCCCGTCGCGGAAGGCCAGCAGGAGCACGCCGGCCCAGGAACCGGTCACGCCCGCGTGCACCACCCCGGCACAGCCCGGCGCGGTCCAGCCGATGTGCCCGTTCGCGGTGAGCGTGCGCAGGCTGGCGCCGATCCGGTACACGCCGGCGCCGGCGACGCTGAGCACCTGCGGGTGGCTGTGCCCGACAGCGGCGGCGAGCGGGCCGCGCGCCGAGGCAGGTGCGGTGCCGCCGGTCCGGGGCGCTGCCGCCGCTGGGCCGGCGACGGCCACCGGGGCCAGCGTGCCGAACGCCAACGCGGCGGTGGTGAGCAGGATCGTGGGACGGTTCATGGTGGCTCCTTCGGTGATGGGTCTCCTGCCCTGTTAGTCACCGCGCCGGGGCCAACGGTTCGTCGGGTTTCCGACCGACCCGGTCTACGCTCCAAAGAAACGGTGACGCGGTGACGGCTCCGCAGCGGATCGGCCCGTACGCCATCGAGCGCCTGCTCGGCGTCGGGTCGTTCGCGACAGTCTGGCTGGGCTACGACCCGGCGCTCGACGCGCACGTGGCGATCAAGGTGCTGGCCGAGAACTGGAGCCACGACCTGCGGGTCCGGGAACGCTTCCGCGACGAGGCCCGGCTGCTGCGGCGGCTGGAGCACGAGCGGTTGGTGCGGGTGCACACCGTCGGTGAGCTGCCCGACGGCCGACCGTACGCGGTCCTGGCCTGGGCGGACGGGGGGAGCCTGCGGGACCGCCTGGCCACCGGTGAGATCCCCGCGCCGGCGGCGCTGCGGCTGCTCGGCGAGATCTGCGCCGGGGTCGCCGTCCTGCACCGGCACGGCGTCGTGCACCGTGATCTCACCCCGGGCAACATCCTGTTCCACTCCGCCGGCCCGGACGACCCGGACGCCGAACGGGTGCTGATCGCCGACCTCGGTCTCGCCAAGGCGCTCGCCGCCGCCTCCGGGCTGACCGCCCGAGCGGGTACCCCGGGCTACATGGCCCCCGAGCAGGACGACCCGGGGGCGGTGGTCGACACCCGCGCCGACGTGTACGGGCTCGGCCGGCTCGGCATCCGGCTGCTGGGCGCCGACCCGCCGGGCGCGCACCCGACCGGACCCGGCCCGCAGGGGCGAGCGCCAGACCCGCCGGGGTACGCGGCCAGAGCCGACCCGCCGCGGCACGCCCCGGAGATCCGGCTGCGGGCGGGCGTGCCGCCGGCGGTCGCGGCGGTGCTCGCCCAGGCCACCGCCCACCACCCGGCCGACCGCTATCCCGACGCCGCGACCCTGCACGCCGCGCTGGCCCGCGCGAGCGGCCGGGTGGGGCGGCCCGTGAGCGGCCCGACGGTGCGGCCCGTCGCGCCGACCCGCGCGAGCGGCCCGGTGGGGCGGCCCGTCGCGCTGGCCCGCGCGAGCGGCCAGGTGGGGATGGCTGCGGCGAGCGGGCCCGTGCGACAGCGGCCGGCACCTCGGCGCAGGGGCCGCCGCCCGTACCGGTTGCGGATGGCCGGGGCGGCTGTCGTGGCCGTCGCCGCCGTCGGTGCGGTGGGCGCCGAGCCGGGTGGCGCCGGGTCGGCCCGGCCGGTCGGCGGCACGTACACGACCGGGCCGTTGACCGTGGTGTTGCCGGCCGGCTGGTCCGCCACGGGGGCGACCTGGGCCGGTCAGTACGGTGCCGACGGCGAACCCGAACCAGCGCTGGTGATGTCACCGCAACCCCGCCGATGGGCCGCCGACCCTCGCCTGCCCGGCGCGTTCGTGGGCCTCTCCGCCACCACTGCGGCACGCACCACGCCGGCCGGGTTCCTGGCCGAACGCACCCACGGTGACTGCACGCCCGCGCCGGCCCGGCTCACCCGGCAGGCGGGCGCCGAGTGGACGGTGGTGGCGTACCGCTGCGACCGCGGTCGGCCACGGATCGTCGAGTCGGCCGCCGCGCACCCCGGCCGACCCGCCCTGGTGTACGTGCAGATAGCCCCGCCCGCGGACAGCGGACCCGAGTTCGTGGACACCCTGCTCGCCGGCGTACGCCTGCGGTAGGCGCTAGCGGACCACCACGGTGAGGGTGTGCTCCCGGCCGTCCTTGGGGATCGTCACGGCGACGGTGCCGGGGCGGACGAAGCGGACGTCCACCACGCCCGCCTCGTACTGCTGGGAGACCAACTCCGGGCGGTCCACCGTGACGAGACCGGGCCCGATGCCCTGGATCCGCAGCACCGCACCGGTGGCGAAGCAGAGCGATTTCAGCAGCTCGATCTCGGTCTCGGCGAGCGGTAGGTCGTAGCGGACCGCGCCCTGGCAGGCCGGTGTCGCGTCGGTCGGCGGGGGAGTCGTTCGGGGCGTACCCCTGGTCCTGGTGGGTGTGGGCGGTGGCGCGACCGGGCGCGCACCGGCCGGCGGCGGGCGCGTCGGCGACCCGGCGGGCGCGGGGATCGCGGGGGTCGTGGCGGTCGTGGCGGGCACGGCGGTCGTGGCGGGCGTCGGTGTCGACGGGCTCGGGCCGGGCGGTTGGACGGGCAATGGTGAGACGGCGTCGGTGCCGCAGGCGGCGACCCCCGCGGTGGCCGCGAGGGCGACGACGAGCCGGCGCACCGACGCCCGGCTCATTCGGCGCACCGACGCCCGGCTCATTCGGCGCCGAGTCGTTGCCGGACCTGCCGGCGGGCCAGGTGCAACCGGGACTTCACGGTGCCCACCGGCACGTCGAGCAGCGCCGCGATCTCGGGGTAGCTCAGCCCGAGGACGTCGCGCAGGGCCACCACCTCGGCCAGGTCGGGGCGGACCGCGTCGAAGGCGTCGAGCAGGTCGAGGCGGGTGCCCGCGACCACGCTGGTCCGTCGCGGGTCGGCCGGCTCGGGCACGGGTACGCCGCCGGCCTCCAGCCGCCAGCGGCGGCGCAGTGTGCGGTAGGTCGAGCGGGCCCGGTTGGCGGTCAGCCGGTGCAGCCAGGTGCGGAACGAGGAGCGTCCCTCGAACCGGGTGATGCCGCCGGCCAGCGCCAGCAGTGTGTCCTGGCAGGCCTCCTCGGCGTCCTCCCGGTTGGGCAGGAACCGGGCGCACAGCCGCAGCACCTCCGGGCGCACCGCGACCAGCAGGGCGTCCAGTGCCGCCGGGTCGCCGTGTGCGGCGGACCGGGCCAGGGCGTCGACGTCGTCCGCGTCGGGCATGCCGGGTGTCCAATGCTCGCCGGTGCCGATCCCCGAGCGTACGACCGTCGACGCCGTTTGACACCGCTCCGGTCCGCCACCCGACCCGCCCTACTCGAAGCGGGACACGTCCCCGGCGCCCCGGCGCAGGATCTCCGGCTCGGGCCCGGACAGGTCGATCACCGTCGTCGATTCCCTGCCGCAGTCGCCCGCGTCGAGCACCGCGTCGAGCTGGTGGTCGAGCCGCTCCTTGATCTCCCACCCCTGGGTCATCGGCTCGTCGTCGCCGGGCAGGACCAGGGTGCTCGACACCAGCGGCTCGGCCAGCTCGGCCAGCAGCGCCTGGGTGACGGTGTGCCGGGGCACCCGCACGCCGACGGTGCGCTTCTTCGGGTGCTGCATCCGGCGGGGCACCTCCCTGGTGGCCGGCAGGATGAAGGTGTAGCTGCCCGGGGTGGACGCCTTCACCAGGCGGAAGACCGAGTTGCTGATCTGGACGAACTGGCCGAGCTGTGCGAAGTCCCGGCAGACGAGCGTGAAGTGGTGCCGATCGTCGAGGTGGCGGATCTGGCGGATCCGGTCCAGCCCGTCCGCGTTGCCCAGCTGGACGCCGAGCGCGTAGCAGGAGTCCGTCGGGTAGGCGACCAGCCCACCGCCGCGGATCAGGTCGGCGACCTGGCCGATGATCCGGGGCTGCGGGTTCTCCGGGTGCACGTCGTAGTACCTCGCCATGCTGGTGAGCCTAGGCTCACCCACGGGCGGCGAGGAGACGCGGGCCACCCTCGGCGCGGACGGTGGAGCCGTCGAGATCACCTCGGTAGGGTAGGTCCCGGTCGACTCCGACCACCAAGATCCACACCGCCGGGGGGCGCCAGGCATGGCCGATTCGTTCGCGCATCTGCACGTGCACACCGAATACTCGATGCTCGACGGAGCGGCCCGACTCAAGGACCTGTTCACCGAGGCCAACCGGCTCGGCATGTCGGCGGTGGCGATCACCGACCACGGCAACATGCACGGCGCGAACGACTTCTACAAGCAGGCGATGGCCGCCGGGATCACCCCGATCCTGGGCGTCGAGGCGTACGTGGCGCCGGAGTCGCGCTACCACAAGGCGCGCGTCAAGTGGGGGCGGCCGGAGCAGAAGAGCGACGACGTCTCCGGTAACGGCGCGATCACCCACAAGACCATGTGGGCGAAGAACGCGCAGGGCCTGAAGAACCTGTTCACCCTCAACTCGCGGGCGTCCATGGAGGGGCACTACATCAAGTGGCCCCGGATGGACATGGAGCTGATCGCCGAGCACGCCGAGGGCATCATGGCCACCACCGGCTGCCCGTCCGGCGCGGTGCAGACCCGCCTGCGGCTCGGCCAGTTCGACGAGGCCCTCAAGGTCGCCGCCACCTACCAGGACATCTTCGGCAAGGACAACTACTTCGTCGAGATCATGGACCACGGCCTCTCCATCGAGAGCCGGGTCCGCGAGGGTCTCACCGAGATCTCCCGCAAGCTGAACATCCCGCCGGTGGTCACCAACGACTCGCACTACACGGTCGAGGAGCAGGCCACCGCGCACGACGTGCTGCTCTGCGTGCAGACGGCAAGCAACATCGACGACCCCAACCGGTTCCGCCTTGAGGGCGGTGGCTACTTCATCAAGAGCGCCGACCAGATGCGCGCTGTCGACTCCTCCGAGCTGTGGCAGCAGGGGTGCCGCAACACGCTGCTGGTGGCCGAGAAGGTCGACCCGACCGGGATGTTCGAGTTCCACAACCTGATGCCGCGCTTCCCGGTGCCCGACGGCGAGACCGAGGAGTCCTGGTTCCGCAAGGAGACGTTCGCCGGCCTGGGCCGCCGCTATCCGAACGGCATCCCGGAGGGGCACGTCGTCCAGGCCGAGTACGAGCTGGGCGTCATCAACCAGATGGGTTTCCCGTCGTACTTCCTCGTGGTCGCCGACTTCATCCAGTGGGCCAAGAGTCAGGGCATCTCGGTGGGTCCGGGTCGTGGTTCGGCCGCCGGCTCGCTCGTCGCGTACGCGCTGGGCATCACCGACCTGGACCCGATCCAGCACGGGCTGATCTTCGAGCGGTTCCTCAACCCCGAGCGGGTCTCGATGCCGGATGTCGACATCGACTTCGACGAGCGTCGGCGCGGTGAGGTGATCAAGTATGTCACCGACAAGTGGGGTGAGGACAAGGTCGCCCAGATCGCCACGTTCGGCACGATCAAGGCGAAGGCCGCGATCAAGGACTCGGCCCGGGTGCTGGGCTTCCCGTACGCTGTCGGCGACCGGATCACCAAGGCGATGCCGCCGGCCGTGATGGGCAAGGACATCCCGCTCACCGGCATCTTCGACCCGAAGCACCCGCGCTACGCCGAGGCCGGCGAGATCCGCGGCCTGTACGACTCCGACCCGGACGTCCGCAAGGTGATCGACACCGCCAAGGGCATCGAGGGGCTGATCCGGCAGACCGGTGTGCACGCCGCCGGCGTCATCATGTCCGCCGAGCCGATCATCGAGCACATCCCGTTGATGCGTCGCGACGCCGACGGGGCGATCATCACGCAGTTCGACTACCCGACCTGCGAGTCGCTCGGGCTGCTGAAGATGGACTTCCTCGGCCTGCGCAACCTGACGATCATCGACGACGCGGTCAAGAACATCGAGCTCAACCACGGCCTCAAGCTCGACCTGCTGGCCCTGCCGCTGGACGACAAGCCCGCGTACGAGCTGCTGGCCCGCGGTGACACGCTTGGCGTGTTCCAGCTCGACGGCGGGCCGATGCGGTCCCTGCTGCGGTTGATGAAGCCGGACAACTTCGAGGACATCTCCGCCGTCCTGGCGCTCTACCGGCCCGGCCCGATGGGCGTCGACTCGCACACCAACTACGCGCTGCGCAAGAACGGCCTCCAGGAGATCACCCCGATCCACCCGGAGCTGGAGGAGCCGCTACGGGAGATCCTGGCGCCCACCCACGGCCTGATCGTCTACCAGGAGCAGGTGCAGCGCGCCGCGCAGATCCTCGCCGGCTACACCCTCGGTCAGGCGGACCTGCTGCGCCGGGCGATGGGTAAGAAGAAGAAGGAGATCCTCGACAAGGAGTTCATCCCGTTCCGGGACGGCTGCCGCGAGCGCGGCTACTCCGACGAGGCCATCCAGGCGGTGTGGGACGTCCTGGTGCCGTTCGCCGGGTACGCCTTCAACAAGGCGCACTCCGCCGCGTACGGCCTGGTCTCCTACTGGACCGCGTACCTGAAGGCGCACTACCCGGCGGAGTACATGGCCGGGCTGCTCACGTCCGTCGGTGACGACAAGGACAAGATGGCGCTGTACCTGTCCGAGTGTCGCCGCATGCGCATCCAGGTGCTGCCACCGGACGTGAACACGTCGGCCGGGCCGTTCACCCCGGTCGGCAAGGACATCCGCTTCGGCCTGGCCGCGGTGCGCAACGTGGGCGCGAACGTGGTCGCCTCGATCATGCGCTGCCGCCAGGAGAAGGGCGACTACACCGACTTCTACGACTTCCTGTCCAAGGTGGACGCGGTGGTCTGCAACAAGAAGACGATCGAATCACTGATCAAGGCCGGCGCGTTCGACTCCCTGGAGCACCCGCGCAAGGGCCTGCTCGCGGTGCACGCCGACGCCATCGACGCGTACGCCGACGTGAAGCGCAAGGAGGCCGTCGGCCAGTACGACCTCTTCGGTGCCGGCTTCGGTGACGCCGACACCGGCAGCACGACGGTGATGCCGACGATCGGCGACAGCGAGTGGGACAAGCGCGACAAGCTGGCGTTCGAGCGCGAGATGCTCGGCCTGTACGTCTCCGACCACCCGCTGTTCGGCCTGGAGCACATCCTCGGCGCGGCGGCCGACACCACTATCGCGTCCCTGGCCGAGGACGGCGCGGTGCCCGACGGGGCGGTGGTCACCCTCGCCGGCATCCTGTCCGGTGTGCAGCGCCGGGTCACCAAGCAGGGCCGCGCCTGGGCCTCGGCCACCCTGGAGGACCTGGCCGGTGGGGTGGAGGCGCTGTTCTTCCCCAACACCTACGAGGTGGTCGGCCAGTACATCGCCGAGGACGCCATCGTGGTGGTCAAGGGCCGGGTGGACCGCCGCGACGACACTCCCCGGATCATGGCGATGGACATGTCCATGCCGGACGTCAGCACCAGCGCCACCAACAAGCCGGTCACCCTCACCATCCCGGTGCACCGCTGCACCCCACCGCTCGTGGAGCGCCTCAAGGAGACCCTGGTCCTGCACCCCGGCGACACCGAGGTGCACGTCAAGCTGCAAAACGGCGGGCGCACCACCACCCTGCGGCTGGGCCCGTTCCGGGTGGCGGCGACGACCGCGCTGATGGGTGACCTGAAGAGCGTCCTCGGCCCGGCCAACGTGAGCTGACCGGGCCGCGACCCGGCCGGCGCGCGTCCGGCCGGGCCGCGGACGGCCGGGCTCAGGCCCGGCCGGGTGCCCCGATCTCCCGTAGCTGCCCGTCGGCCAGCCGCAACCAGCGCCGCACGCCGATCTCGGCCAGGAACCGTTCGTCGTGGCTGACCACCACAAACGCACCCTGGTACGCGGACAGCGCGCTCTCCAACTGGGCGACGCTGACCAGGTCCAGGTTGTTCGTCGGCTCGTCGAGCAGCAGCAGTTGCGGGGCCGGTTCGGCACAGAGCACACACGCCAGGGTGGCGCGCAGCCGCTCGCCGCCGGAGAGCACCCCGACGGGCAGGTTCACCCGGTTGCCCCGGAACAGGAACCGGGCGAGCAGGTTCATCCGCTTGGCGTCGGGCAGGCTCGGCGCGTACGCGGCGAAGTTCTCCGCCACCGTGCGGTCGAGGTCCAGCAGGTCCAGCCGCTGCGACAGGTACGCGATCCGCCCGTCGCCGCGCTTCAGCTCGCCGCCGGACGGTGGCAGGTCGCCGTTGACCAGGCGCAGCAGTGTCGACTTGCCGACGCCGTTGCCGCCGGTGAGGGCGATCCGCTCCGGTCCCCGGATCACCAGGTCGGCGCCGTCGCCGCCGAACAGCTCCCGGTCGTCGAAGCGGGCCCGCATGCCCTGGCCGGAGAAGACGGTGCGTCCACCGGGGACTGTGGTGTCCGGCAGGTCCACGACGATCCGGTCCTCGTCGCGGACCGCCCGGCCGGCCTCGTCGAGCCGAGCCTTGGCCTCGCTGAGCCGGTTGGAGTGCGTCTCGTGAGACTTTCCGGCGGACTCCTGCGCGTTGCGCTTCATGGTGCCGGCGAAGATCTTCGGCAGGCCGGCGTTCTTCAGGTTCTTCGAGGCGTTGCTGGCCCGCCGGTCGGCCCGCTCCCGGGCCTGCTGCATCTCCCGCTTCTCCCGCTTGACCTCCTGCTCGGCGTTGCGCAGGTTGCTCTCGGCCACCTCCCGCGCCGCCCGCACCGCCTCGGTGTACGCGGTGAAGTTGCCCCCGTACCAGCGGATCTCGCCCTGCTCCAACTCGGCGATGCGGTCCATCCGGTCCAGCAGTTCCCGGTCGTGGCTGACCAGCAGCAGGCACCCGGACCAGTCGGTCAGCACGTCGTACAGCTTGTGCCGGGCCGCCAGGTCCAGGTTGTTCGTCGGCTCGTCGAGCAGCAGCACATCCGGCCGGCGCAGCAGTTGCGCCGCCAGGCCGAGGGACACCACCTGGCCGCCGCTGAGGGTGTGCAACCGCCGGTCGAGGGCCAACTCGCCCAGGCCGAGACGGTCCAGCTCGGAGCGGGTGCGCTCCTCGATGTCCCAGTCGTCGCCGATCGTGGCGAAGTGCTCCTCGCCGGCGTCGCCGGCCTCGATGGCGTGCAGCGCCGCGATCCGCTCCGCGACGCCCAGCACCTGCGCCACGGTCAGGTCGCCGACCAGCGGCAGGGTCTGCGGGAGGTAGCCGAGCAGCCCGTCGACGGTGACGCTGCCGCCGCTGGGCCGCAGCTCCCCGGCGATCAGCCGCAGCAGGGTGCTCTTACCGGCGCCGTTGGGCGCGACCAGGCCGGTGCGACCGCCCGGGACGGTGAAGGACAGCTCCGAGAAGACCGGGGTGTCGTCCGGCCAGGAGAAGGACAGGTTCGAGCAGACGATGAAAGCGTCAGACATGGGAGTGACCTCAGAGGGTGGGGTGGGCGTGCCTCAGCCGCCCGACGACACGGGACCGGTGCAACGACGGCATGGCCACGGCGGCTGCGCGAACGCGCGCCGAACCGATGGCCGAACATGTCCGGTCTCACCCGGAGATGTCGTCGTCACCCGCCATGTCTGGTCTCCCTGATCGTGCCGCCAACCCAACTCGCCGAGTCTAACAACGGATCCCCACCCCGCCACCGCAATCCCGTCGCTGCGACGGGTTGCCGTCAAGATCCGCGCAACATCAGGGTTGTTGCTGTCTCACGCGCGCCGGAGGCAGCAACAACAGGGAAGTTGCGCGGATCATGACGAGGGGGCTCAGCGGGGGCGGTATTCGACCTCGGGGCGGCCGGGGGTGCCGTAGCGGGGGCTTCGAGTGGCACGGTCGACGGTGACCAGGTACTCCAGGTAGCGGCGGGCGGTCACCCGGGAGATGCCGGTCGCCGCGCTCACCTCGGTCGCGGACAGTCCCACCTGCGGGCCGGTCCGGTCGGCAAGCGCCACGCGTACCCGATCGAGGGTCTGCGCGTCGAGGCCCTTGGGCAGGCTGTGTCCGGCGGTGCCGCGCAGGGTGGCGAACATCTGGTCCACCTCGTGTTGGGCGGCCACCTCGCCGTCGGCGAGGGCCTGCGCGCGGTAGTCGGCGTAGCGTTCCAGCTTGTCGCGGAACGCCGCGAACGTGAACGGTTTGAGCAGGTAGTGGGTCACCCCGAGGGACACCGCGGTGCGCACCACCGCCAGGTCCCGGGCGCTCGTCACCGCCAGCACGTCGACGTCGCTGCCGGCGGCCCGCAGCGCCCGGCAGACGTCCAGGCCGTGCAAATCGGGCAGCCGAAAATCCAGGAGTACGAGGTCCACGTCGCCGCCGCCACCCGCGCGCAGCGCCGCCATCGCCGCCCGCGCGGTGTGCGCCACCCCGACCACCACAAAACCGGGAACCCGTTCGGTGTACGCGCAGTGCGCCTCGGCGAGCAGCGGCTCGTCCTCGACGACAAGCACGCGGATGCCGGTCATCAGCGCTCACCTCCGTTCGGCAGTCGGACGGTGAACAGGCTGCCGCCGTCGTCCGAGCGGCCCACCTCGTAGCTGCCGCCGTGCCGGCGGACCACCTGCCCGACGAGTGCCAGGCCGAGGCCCCGGCCGGTGCTCTTTGTGGACCAGCCGCGCCGGAACGCGTCGGCCACCCGTTCCGGGGCCAGCCCAGGGCCACTGTCGGCGACCCGGATCACCAACTCGTCCTCGACAGTGCCGACGAACACCCGCACCCGGCGGGGCGCAGACGTGCCGGCCACCGCCTCCAGGGCGTTGTCGACAAGGTTACCGACCACGGTGAGCAGGTCGGCGGTCGGCAGTGGGCTGTCGTCGAGGCGGCAGTCCGGTTCGACGACCAGGTCGACCCCGCGCTCACTGGCCTGCGCCGACTTGCCGAGCAGCAGCGCCGCCAGGGCCGGTTCGGTGACCGCGCCGACCACCCGGTCGGTCAACTGCTGGGCGAGGGCCAGGTCCCGGGTGCCGAGCCGGACGGCCTCGTCGGCGCGGCCCAACTCCACGAGCGTCAGCACTGTGTGCAGCCGGTTGGCCGACTCGTGGGTCTGCGCCTGCAACGCCTCGGTCAGCGCCCGCACCGAGTCCAGCTCACTGGCCAGGGTGCGCAGCTCGGTCTGGTCGCGCAGGGTCAACACGGTGCCGAGCACCACGCCCTCGAAACGGGTGGTCAGCTGGTTGGCGACGAGCACCCGGTCACCGGCGAGGACGGGTTCGTCGCGGGCGTCGCGCCCGGAGCCGAGCAACTCGGCAACCGCGGGCGGCAGGTCGATCCCGGCCACCGGCCTGTCGATCACCGGTGCGTCCACGTCGAGCCCCACCAGCCGGCGACCCTCGTCGTTGATCAACGCCACCCGCCGGTCGGTGGTCAGCACCACGAGACCCTCGCGCACCGAGTGCAGGACCGCGTCGTAGTACTCGTACATCCGGGTCATCTGCGCCGGACCGAGACCATGCGTCTGGCGGCGCAACCGGCGGCTGAGCAGCCAGGACCCGGTCGCCGCGAGCGCCAGGGCCGGCGCGGCGACACCGAACAGCACCGGCAACTGGCCGAGCAGCTTGCGGTTGATCGCCCTGGTGGTGATGCCCACCGAGACCAGGCCGATGATGCGCCGCCGCTCGTCGTACACCGGGACCACCGCGCGCACCGACTCGCCGAGCGTGCCGACGTTCGTGGTGGTGAACGCGCGGCCCGCCAGGGCGGGCCCGATGTCACCGACGAACGGCTCGCCGATCCGCTCCCGGGTCGGGTGTGAGAAACGGGTGCGGTCGGGGGCCATCACCACCACGAAGTCGGTGCCCGTCGCCTGCCGGGTCGATTCGGCGTACGGCTGGAGGATCCTGGCCGGGTCGGCGGTCGTGAGGGCCGCGCGGACGTCGGGGGAGCCGGCCACGGTCTGTGCCACAGCGAGCACCTCCTCCTGCGCGGCCTGGCGGGAGTCGCTGCGGGCCAGCCAGGCGGCGCCGGCCGCGCCGGCCAGCACGAGCAGCGTCACCACCACCGCCTGGAGGGCGAAGAGTTGCCCCGCGATGCTCCACTGACGTCGGGCCACCTCCACCACCTCCTCGTCACGCCGCCGCTGTCGGGCTCGCGGTGAACAGAATGACCGCAAGGCTGTCAACGGGTGAGACACGGTTCACATTGTCGCCATGGACACCACTGCACCCATCACCTCACCGGCACCGGCGGTCCGCCGGGACCGTACCCGTTACCTGTACCTCGCCGTCATCGTGGCCGTGCTCGCCGGCATCGTGGTGGGCCTGGTGGCCCCCGATTTCGGCAAGGAACTCAAGCCGATCGGCACCGGCTTCGTCAACCTGATCAAGATGATGATCAGCCCGGTCATCTTCTGCACCATCGTGCTCGGCGTCGGGTCCGTCCGGCAGGCCGCGAAGGTCGGCAAGGTCGGCGGCCTCGCCCTCGGCTACTTCCTCACCATGTCGACGGTCGCCCTCGCCATCGGCCTGGTTGTCGGCAACCTCATCCACCCCGGCTCCGGCCTGAACCTGGGCGCGGACCTCGCGGGCGCGGGCAAGGCCGCCGCCGGCGACGAGGCCGCGAGTACGACGGAGTTCCTGCTCGGGATCATCCCGACCACGATGCTCTCCGCGCTCACCGAGGGCGAGGTGCTCCAGACGCTGCTGGTGGCCCTGCTCGTCGGCTTCGCCGTGCAGGCCATGGGCCGGCGCGGCGAGCCGGTGCTCGGCGCGATCGCCGTGATCCAGCGGGTGGTGTTCAAGGTCCTCGCCATGATCATGTGGCTGGCGCCGGTCGGTGCGTTCGGTGCCATGGCCGCCGTGGTCGGCGCGACAGGCGTGGACGCGCTCAAGAGTCTCGCCCAGATCATGCTGGGCTTCTACGCGACCTGCCTGATCTTCGTGCTGGTGTTCCTCGGTGCGCTGCTCTGGTTCGTGGCCCGGATCTCGATCTTCTCGCTGCTGCGCTACCTCGGCCGGGAGTTCCTGCTGATCCTGTCGACCTCGTCGTCGGAGTCGGCGCTGCCGCGGCTGATCGCGAAGATGGAACACTTCGGGGTGAGCAAGCCGGTCGTCGGCATCACGGTGCCGACCGGATACTCGTTCAACCTGGACGGCACGGCGATCTACCTGACCATGGCGTCGCTGTTCATCGCCGACGCCCTGGGCAACCCGCTGTCCATCGGCGAGCAGATCTCGCTGCTGCTGTTCATGATCATCGCGTCGAAGGGTGCGGCGGGCGTCACCGGCGCCGGCATCGCGACGCTGGCCGGCGGCCTCCAGTCGCACCGGCCCGACCTGGTCGACGGGGTCGGCCTGATCGTGGGCATCGACCGGTTCATGTCGGAGGCCCGCGCGCTGACCAACTTCGCCGGCAACGCCGTGGCGACAGTGCTGGTGGGCACCTGGACCGGTGAGTTCGACCGGGACCGGGCGGTCGGCGTGCTGCGCGGCGACGACCCGTTCGACGAGGCCACGATGCTGGACGAGCACGACGACCAGTCGGCGGCACGCCCCGACGAGGCAACCACGCCGGCCGGCGTGGTTGCCTGACCGTCCACGCTGGCCGGTCTGGCCCCCGCGGTGCGTGGCCGGGTGCTGCGCTCCTGGGCGCGGGAGCTGGAGCCTCGCCGGGAGCGCTGTCGCACCGGCACGTCGACGCCCTGGACGCCCTGCTCACCGACTGGCACGGCCAGGGCCCGACCGATCTGCCCGGGGTCTTCTGGTGCTCCGCCGCGGCGGCCGACTGTCGCTGCTGAGCCCCGGCTGATCCGCCGCCGGTCGACGCCCCGAACGCATCCCGCCGAGGACCCACCCCATCGCCCTGCGGGCCCTTTGCTCTGCACCCGCCGATGCGCCAGTCACGGACCGTGCGCGGTGCGCGGGCGGGTGCAGAGCAAAGGCGGCGCGGGTGGTGCATCGGTCGGCCGCCTGCCCGGGGCATCCAGCGGTACGAGCCGGTGCCGAGGGCCTCAGCCGCTGTGCGCCCGGTCCCGGAAGGTGGTCCGGTAGCTGTGTGGGTGGCGCCGACCCGGCGGGGGTCACCATCGGGAGGCGCCGGCAGTTGTCGCGGCCGAGGCGTGTGTGGGTTTCCGGGCGGCGGGTCGGTCGGTAGCGTTGGCCGTGGCGGCGGATGGGCCGGTACGGCGTCCCGCGCCACGAGGAGGTTCGGGATGGATTCCCTGCCGGAGTTGACGTTCGGTCAGCGGCTGAAGGTCTACCGCGAACGTTCGGGCAAGACACGTGCCGTGCTCGGCGGCCTGGTCGGTCGCAGCGCCGAGTGGGTCAAGGCGGTGGAGACCGACCGCCTCCTGCCGCCGCGCGTGCACATGCTGGACCGGATCGCGCGTGCCCTCAAGGTCGAGCTGTCGGTCCTGGTCGGGGAGCTGAGTGACCGCTCCGCCATCGTGAACGGGCCGGAACATCCGGCGCTCGCCTCGGTCCGGGAGGCCGTCAACCGCTACACGTTTCCCGGAGATGAAGCGCCTGAGCCGCTGAGTCGGCTTGGAGACCGCCTCGCTGCGGCCTGGCGAGCACGCCATCAGGCGCCGGACCATCGCACGGTGCTGGGCGTACTCCTACCGGACCTGCTCCGGGACGTCCAACGCGCGGCGCTGACGTACGAGGGCGACGAGCGTCGACGTGCCCAGGCGCTCCTGGCCGAGGCACTCGGGCTCGCGCAGATGTTCCTCGCCTACCAACCGGCCGCCGAGGTCCTGTGGCGGGTCGCCGACCGTGCGATGGTGGCGGCTCAGGAGTCCGGGGATGCCGAGGCATTGGCCTGCGCAGGGTGGTTCCTGTGCCAGGTGCACCGGGACACCGGAGACTGGGACACCGCCATGGCGGTGACACTCGACGTGCTCTCCGTGCTGGAGTCGGGCGCGGCTGACGCGAACAGCAACCTCCTGGCCCTCGTCGGCGCGCTCCACTTCGAAGCCGCGTACACCGCCGCCCGAGCCGGTGAGGAAGGTCGCGCCTGGCGGCACTGGGATCACGCCGATAGGGTCGCGCAGCGCCTGCCGCAGGGGTTCTACCAACCGCAGACGTCGTTCTCCCGCGTCATCATGGGTGCCCACGCCGTCACCGTGGCCGTCGAGTTGCAGAAGTCCGGCGAAGCGGTGCGGCAGGCTCGTCGCCACGAGGCGGCGGCCATCCCGTCGCGTCCGCGCCGCGCGCGACACCTCATCGAGGTCGCTCGCGCCCACTCCGGCAGGGACGACAGGGAAACCGCCATGGCGAACCTTCGTCAGGCGTACGAATCGGCCCCGGAGACGGTCCGCTTCAACGGTTACGCCCGACAGATAACTCTGGACCTGCTCAGCGGGCCGCCATCCACCCGTAAGGACGCCCGAGATCTCGCAATGAAGGTCGGCCTCATCTCTTGATCTAGGGGTACGAACCCTACCCATGGGGTGCCGCAACCGTCCGTAACGTCGTCCTCACGGGATGCGGCGGGCGGTGCGGACTCGCCTGGCCGCCGCGTCCCCCGCAACCTCAGGGGTGGCTGGCCGCCCTCGTGATGACGGGGAGGACGCGTGCGACGCGTCTCGTACGACGAATACCTCGCGGCGGCCGCCCTGCCCCTGGCCGGCAGGCACCGGCCCGTCTGGTCCTGGCGGCACTGGCGACGCATCTGCCGTTGCGGGACCGACCTGCCGTGCCGAAGCCGTCATCGCCTCCCGATAAACCGGGACCACTGGCCAGCCCAGGGCACGCCGTGACGAGCACCCATCAGCCGGCCCCGCCGCTCTGGAACTGCGGGTGCTGTGGCGCCGACTGGCCCTGCGAGCCGGGGCGGCGGGAGTTGCTGGCCGAGTACGACGGATGTCGCTTGTCGCTGAGCGTCTATCTGGCCGCACAACTCGTCGTCGCTACGCAACACCTCGCCTACGTCCCCGCCAGTCACCTGCACCACCGGTTCGTTGGCTGGGTGCGGTGAGCATCGTCCGGGCCGGAGACGAGAAGTTCCACTACAGCGACGGGTCGCACAGGTGGATCCCGCCCAGCCCCGACTACGACCAGGAGGTCTGGGATGAACAGATTCGCCAGCACAAGCAGGCTCACCTGCGCAACGAGCATCCGAAGGTCCGCATCCAGCGCCTCGTGTGACGTCAACGGTGTCGCGGCGGCATCAGGGCATCACCCCGTCGAACCGGCAGGGGCTGAGGTCGTGCGGGCCGTCTGGTCATTGATGACATCGCGAGTCGATTCGGCTGTGGTTCGGCTAGGGTCGATGGCAGAACGGTTCGGACGCGGCGCGGAAAGGCGGCAGGCGTGGCGAGGACTGTGCAGATCCGCATCTACACGGTCCGGGTCGGCCTGCTGGATGAGTGGGTGGACAGGTGGCAGCGCTTGGTCGTTCCGCTGCGCCGTGATCTTGGCTTCGAAATCCATGGGTCCTGGAAGGACCCCGCGCGGAGTCAGCATATTTGGGTGATCTCGCACGAGGGGCCCGGATCGTTCGAGGAGGCCAACGCCGCTTACTGGGCCTCAGAACGGCGCAAGACGCTTGGTCTGGACCCGAACGAATACTTGGTGGGTGAGGAGACTCGCGAGGTTGAGCAGACACTATGAGCCGGCGTTGCGGGGCAGCAGGTGGGCCTGCCGTTCGTCGTCGGTGAGCGAGCGGAACACCCGTGCGCGCGCTACTGCGGTCAACTCGTCCACGTCGACGTGGTCCGCCCACACGCGAGCCGTGCCGTCCACCGAGGCGGTGACGATCTGCTGTCCGTCTGGCAGCCAGGCAACGCCGGTCGCGCCGTCTCGGTGCGCGCCGATCACCTCGCCCTGAACGTCGTTCTCGTCGTTCCAGACTCGCAAGGTGCTGTCGTCGGAGCAGGAAGCCACGCGTCGGCCGTCCGGTGCCCAGGCGACCGCCCGGACGCGCTTGTCGTGGCCGGTCAGTGTCCGTGGCTGCTCAGCACCGGCGAGGTCCCAGACGCGGACGGTCCAGTCGGCAGAGCAGGTGGCGAGCCGACTCTCGTCGGGTGCCCAGCTGATCCCGTCCACGTAGTTCTGGTGCCCGGAGTGGACCGTGCTGTCGCCAGGATGTTCGATGTCCCAGACCCGAACGGTTCGGTCGTCGGAACCGGAGGCGATGTAGCGGCCGCTCGGCGACCAGGCGAGCGCACCGACCCAGTCGGAGTGTCCACGAAGCACGCCCGCGGATCCGTCAGCACGGATGTCCCAAACCCGCACAGAATTGTCCTTGCAGCCTGCGGCCAACCGGGACCCGTCCGGCGACCAGGCCAGCGACTCAACCTCAGCACCGAAGCGCACCTCGGCGTCGACGCCGATCAGGTGGACCGAGCCGTCGCGTAGGGCCACGGCGATCACGTCGCTCGTGGGTGAGCAGGCAACCGTCACAACCGGCTCAGACAGAACCGTCACGTTGGCTGTGCCGTCCGAATGCCAGATCCGTACGGTGCCGTCAGCGCCACCGGTCACGATCTTTGCTGTCCGGTCCAGCGCCAGTGCGGCGACCGGTCCGTCGTGTCCAGCCAGTAGTCGTTGTTCGCCGCCGCGCGGCTGGATCGTCCAGAGGCGGGCGGTGCCGTCACCGGACCCGCTGAGCAGCCTCCGGCCGTCCGGGGACAGTCTGACGGCCCAGACGACCTGAGCGTGTCCGCGAAGTTCGGCTACCTCCCGCCACCGTCGGACGTCCCAGGCGCGGATGCCGCCATCGCCACTGCCGAACACGACGCTGCGACCGTCAGGGGACCAGGCGACCGACCAGACGGATGAACCTTGACCGCCAATGACGTGACGGGCTTCGCCTGTCGTCGCGTCCCAGATTCGTACTGTCTGATCGCCGGACCCGGTGACGATCTGACGGCCATCAGGGGACCAGGCGACGGCTTCGACGAAATCATCGTGGCCCGTCAGCCTTTGCACCGGTTGTGCCGTCGCAAGATCCCAGACGAGCACCGACCGGTCGTGGGAGGCGGAGGCCAGTCGGCGAGAGTCGGGAGCGAATCGCAGACCCCATACGTCTCCTTCGTGGCCGACCAAGCGGGCGACGAGTTGCCAGATGGTGGTGTCCCACACCTGGACCGTCCGGTCCTGGCTTGAGGCGGCGAGGCGGGACCCGTCGGGTGACCAGGCGACACCGCGTGCCACGTCCGCGCAGGTCAGCACTGCGACAGTCGCCGCCGTTGCGGCATCCCACACCCGGACCGTGCCGTCCCTGGAGGCGGTAGCGACATGGGTGGCGTCGGGAGACCAGTCGACAGCGTCCACCATGCCGGTATGCCCGCGTAGCACTCGGACGACCGTGCCGGTGTCGGCGTGCCAGATCCGCGCGGTGCCGTCTCGGGAGGCGGTTGCCAAATGCGCGCCATCCGTCGCCCAGGCGACGCCGCGCACGGCGTCGGTGTGCCCGCTGAGCACTGCCTCGGTGTGGCTGAAGGCCAACGCCGCCATCAAGGCCCGGCGGGCGATCGGTGTCGGCGGACACTCTTGCAGGGCGGCGGACGTCAGTAGCACCGCGAGTTCGGGGTATCGGTCCACATTGCCGAGCGCGAACTGACCGATCGTCTCCGACACCCGATGGAGGAAGGCGGTGTCCCGGCTTCGGGAGGCGTTCACCAGACTACGCGCGGCCGCGCTGCCCAGGCCGGTCGATTCCATTGCTTCCAGCCACTGCCCGGCCAACTGAAGCCGTTCCCCGGTGAGTAGGTAGTCGGCGCTGCGGCCCGCGTGGACCCAGTCCGCCGCCCACCGCTCCAACTCGGTACGTCGGCGCAGTTGCTCCGCCCGCGCCTCGACATGTTGGCGCAGCGGCGCCCACTGGCGGAACAAGGCCTCGTGCGCGACCTGCGCATAGGGCTCATCGTCGAGCACGTCGGTGGTGAGCAGACGGGCATCGACGAAGACGGCGATCACCCTGCGCTGATCGTCGGACAGGTCCCGCAGCGGCACTCTTCGCCGGGTCGGCTCGGTGCCATCCATTGCCACCAGCCGGAGCAGAGTGACCAGGACATCCTCGGTGCTGCTTTCGCGTCGCAAATCTGCCATGACGTTATCGGCCTGGCGGCCCAGTGCTCCGGCGACGCCGCCGAGCGCCTGGTAAGCCTGGCGGCTGGCCATCTGGCCCGGCCCAGCCGCACGGTGTAGCTCCTGAAGCAGGTATGCCAGCAGTGGCAACGCGTCCGGTGTAGCCGTCTCGGCAACGATCTGGTCGACCAGCCCGTCTTCGAAGCGCATCCCGGCGAGCCGGGCGGGCTGTTCCACGACCGCGACGAGGTCCGCCGGACCCATGACCCCCAGCGCCACCGGCCTGGCGAAGAGGTCCGGGCGCGGCCCAGCGAGCAGGTCACCAAGGAACTCGACGCGGAGCGTTGCGACAACCCACAGACGGCGGTCGGCGTCGAGCGCCCTTGCGACCTGCTCCAGGAAGGTCGCCTGTTCGGCGGTGCTGGATAGAGTTGACAGTTCCTCAAGCTGGTCGAGAATCAGCAGTACGCGTCTCTGCCGCTGTCCGGATCGGGCTCGCCAGCTCGCCAGGTGGCGGGCAAGGCTGTCCGGGTGCGAGCGCAGTTCCCGCAGCGCCGAGGCGCGGTCGTCTGCGCCAAGCGTTGCCGCGAGGTCCGCGAGGACCCCGAGCGGCTCGCCTGCCGGAGTGACCGCGGGCAAGACGTGCCACCGCCCCTCTTTCAGCCGGGGAACGACGCCGGCGTGGACCAGCGAGGACTTTCCGCTGCCCGAGGCGCCGGTGACACACACGAATCGATGGGCCCCGTCCAAACCAAGCTCGTGCAGGCGTCGTACCAGATCAGTGACCTGTTCCTCCCTGCCGAAGAACACCGACGCGTCCTGCTCGGTGAACGCGGAGAGCCCTGGATAAGGACTGCGTCCTGACCGCCACACGGGGCGCGGGCTACGTGGTGCCTGCCACCACAACACCAGACCGTTACCGACGATCAGCACTACCAGCAGGATGATCAGTGCGGGACCGGCGACCTGCCCGATCCGGGCGGTCAGCGGCGAGCTCTCGGCGTTCGCAACGAAGTTCGCCGCAATCTCCAGCAGGACGGCGATGATCAGTAGCGACAGTTGTAGGGCGATAGGTGGACGTCTACTCGGCCGCACCAGCCCTCCCAGCGATGATCCCCGATGCATCACGGTAGCGGGTCTACGCTCGCCTCAAAGTCCGCATCCGGCACCTCGCCCTGAGGCGTCGGCCCTCGTCAGCTCGTGGCCCTCAGGGCCGCCGCACAGAACTCGGCTGGTGGCAGGTATTCGTGGGCGGCAACGTAGTGCGGCAGGAGCTGAGGTACGGCGTACACGACGCCGTTGCCCCGTACCTCGAATTCGGCGCTCTCGCGAGCGATCACGCCCTGTCGAATGGCTTCTCTGGCGTCCTCGCCCATGTCCCGGATGCAGATCTCGCAGTAGTGGTACCCGCGTGTCTGGCGGACCCGCGTCGTGGCCAGCTCCGTCAGGGCTGGCATCAACTCGTCCGGGGGAGCGCCGGTCGGGAACGGATGCGAGGCGTCCAGCCAGCCGACGTTGAGCAGCGGTTCGTCGGATGCCCCTTGCTCGTCGTCCTCATGCCGCTCCAGGTACGTGTACGGCGTCAGGTCCGCGAAGTACGTCACGGGTTCTGTCTACCCCAGGAGCACTTGACAGGTGGTGTGTGCGTTAACATCGATAACCACCACTGCCTGTCGGGAGGTCCGATGACGCTCGTCCTCGCGCGTTCCACCGCACGTCGGATGGCCGGGCTCACGGCTCTGGTCGTGCTGCTCGCCGCCGGCCTCACCGTCATCTCCCCGAGGCCGGCCATGGCGTGGGACAACGGCACGGCGGACACCCCGCCGATGGGGTGGAACAGCTACGACTCGTTCAACTGGCGCGTCACCGAGTCCGACGTCCGGGCCAACGCCGACTACATGCGTGACAACCTGCGCCAGCACGGCTGGCAGTACGTCGTCATCGACTGGGCCTGGTACTACCCCGGCCAGCACAACAACAGCCCCAACCAGGACGCCAACCTGAATCCCCGGCTGCGGATGGACGCCAACGGGCGCCTGCTGCCGGACACCACGCGGTTCCCCTCGGCGGCGGGCGACAACGGGTTCAAGCCTCTCGCCGACTACGTGCACGCCCAGGGGCTGAAGTTCGGCGTCCATCTGATGCGCGGCATCCCCCGGCAGGCGGTCGCCGACAACGTGCCGATCCTCGGCACCAACTGCCGAGCCAACCAGATCAACAACAGCACCACCGCGGCCTGGCTCAACCTGATGTGGGGGCTGAACATGTCCAACGCCTGCGCGCAGGCGTACCTGGACTCGGTCTTCCAGCTCCTGGCCGGCTGGGGCGTCGACTACGTCAAGGTGGACGACATCGCCGCCCCGACGTACCGGCAGGCCGAGGTCGAGGGTTACCGGACCGCGATCCAGCACAGCGGCCGGCCGATGGTGCTGAGCCTGTCGCCGGGCGCGACACCGCTGGCCAGCGGCGCGCACGTGCGGGACAACGCGCACATGTGGCGCATCGTCAACGACCTGTGGGACAACTGGTCGTCGCTCGACGCGCTCTTCGACCAGTTGCGCAACTGGACTCCGTACCGAACGACGGGTGCCTGGCCTGATCCGGACATGATCCCGATCGGGCGGCTGTCGAAGTACGGCCCGGTCGGCTCACCTCGCTACTCGGCGCTCACCGCTGACGAGCAGCGCACGCTGATGACCCTGTGGGCGATCAACCGGGCGCCGCTGATGTGGGGTGGCAACCTGGTCGAGAACCGCGCCGCCGAGCTGGCGTTGATGACCAACGCGGCGGTGCTCGCCGTCGACCAGAACAGCGCCAACAACCGCCAGCTCGTCGGCGGCACCCGGCAGGTGTGGACCGCCGACGTCCCGGGCAGCGACGATCGGTACGTGGCGCTGTTCAACCGGGAGAGCACCACCGCCAACGTCTCGGTGAACCTGGCCGACCTGGGCATCGGCTCGGCCACCGTCACCGACCTGTGGTCCGGGACCGGCCTCGGCACCGTCACCGGCACGCTCACCCGCTCCCTCCCCGCCCACGGGAGCGGCCTGTACCGGCTGGCGCCGCAGACCACAGTCCCCCCGCCGACCACCTACACGGTGGCTGCCCGGCACAGCGGCAAGCTTCTCGACGTCTCCAACGCGTCCACGGCGGACGGTGCCAACATCGTGCAGTGGGCCGCGAACGGGCAGGCCAACCAGCGGTGGCGGATCCAGGACGCGGGCGGCGGCTACTCCACAGTGACAAGCGCCAGCAGCGGCAAGTGCCTCGACGTGAACGGCGGTGCGAGTGCCACCGGCGACGGCGTCCGGGTCATCCAGTGGGCCTGCAACGGCGGCACCAACCAGCAGTGGCGGGTCGAGGACCTCGGCACCGGCTACGTCAGGTTCGTCGCCCGGCACAGCGGAAAGTGCCTCGACGTGATGAACGCCGCCACCGCGGACGGTGCGCAGGCCGTGCAGTGGACCTGCGGCACCGCCACAAACCAGCAGTGGCGACGCACCGGCGTGTAGCAGCGCCCCGCAGCGGCGTGCCGGCGTGTGGCTTTCAGCGGCGGCGTGCCCGCCACATCGTGTGCTCCCGGGAGATCGCTGTCTCCGTGTCGTTGACGAACTGCGACAACTGGGCCTCCGAGGTGATCCGGCTGGCCAGTGACCCCATGGCGGCGAGCTCCTGGCTCGCCAGGGCGTAGGCGGTCGCCACTGCGGAGTGTTGCCGCGTCTGCGTCCAGGCCGCACCGGCCGCGACCGCCGCGGCGGCCACGCCGAGCAGGTCGACGTCGGTGAAACCGGCGACCCTCGACATCGCCAGGGCCAGCCCCACCAACTCCAGGACCAGCATGGCGACCGACCACCGTGTCGCGCGGGCGCGGTTCGACGACGAGCGCTCGGCGTACCAGGCCCGCTGGGTCTCCAGACGCCCGTTCACGTACGACGTCCGGCGCTCCGCCAGGGAGGTGGCCCGTACGGTGCGCATCCCCTCCGTGATCTGCTGCCCGGCCAGGGCGGGCGCCGCCAGCCCGGCCCCGGACATGTCCCTGGTCAGGCCCAACAGCCGACCGGTGAATTCCTCGACACACTCGGAGTCGGCGCGTGAGCGGGGAAACGGATCGGCTGCCGTCGCGAATCGCCACGTCAACGACTTGATGGACTCGGACAGTGCCCTCCCGACATACCACCGCTCGTCGGGCCGGTTGGTGAGGAGGAAGACCTCCACGATCGAGGTGGCGGCGAAGGCGCCCACCGCGATTGCCGGGCCCACCGCGAAGTTGTCGAGTTTCCAGGTGCCGACCCCCGCCAACGCGGCCAGCAGGAGCAGCGACAGCCGCAGGGCGATCAGGGACGCGAACATCCGCTGCCCGCGTAGCGACTCGGTGGACACGGCCCGCTGGAACGGCGGAAAGTCCTCGGCATTCAGCATGGCGTCGACCTCCCGAGGAGAACCTTCACCAAACATAGAGGGTGGTGTCTACAGCGTGACGGCCCTCGTGGCGGTGATTCACGGCGAAACCCGCCGCGACAGCGAGCCAGCCCGGTCAGGGGATGACGGGCAGACCGCTGTGGTAGAGGTGTTCGAACTGACTGTGGACCCAGAGGATGCGGCCGTCGGGACGTACCACCTTGCGGAGGTCGGCGATGGTGACGTCCTGGGCGCGGAGCACGACGTGCAGCGTCCGGAGGACGGCGCCCTCGGCGTGGACGGGAGACGCCGGTGCGTGGGGGGCCCGATCCGCGAGCCCGGCGCTGTGGTCCTCCGCGGTGAGGTGGTTCGCGGCCTCCGCCGCGGCGTTCAGTGTCTCGTTCGCCAGGGCGACCTGCTCCTCGATGGCTTTCCACTCCTCTTCGCTGAAATCGAGTTTCAGCTCGGCCAGACCCACGCCCAGCAGAGGCGTGAGGAGCATGGTGGTGGCCTTCAGGAGGGGGACCGCTCGGGTCCACCATTCTCGGGAGACGTCCGTGTAGTAGACCCCGGCATCGCGCCGATCGGGTTCGAGGACGTGCACCGGCTGGAGCGAGTGCTCGCAGTACAACGTCAGCCGCATCCGCCTGGTGGTCCACTGCGGGTTGCGAAGGGACGCCTCGACGGGGGTGAGGGTGAACAGGCGCGGTCCGTCCGCGGCCTCGTCGTTGAGTTGCCACATCAACGCGGTGAGCTGTGCGTTCACACCCGCCAGACTGGCCTTGACGGTGTCGGTGAGCTCGGTCACCCGCCGGCTCAGCCCGCGGACATGACTGTCCATCAGCGCCACGCCGTCCTGGAGAGTGGCGAGCGCGTCCTGGCTCGCACTCGAACCGCCCAGCAGCGAGTCGATGGCGGGGAGGGCGTCGCAGCCGGAGATCGGGCACTGCGCGATGCTCTGCCCGAGTGCGTCGCGCAGTTTGATGAGCTTGTCGACATCGAACAAACCCGCACCCGGCGTGGGCAGGCCGCACCCGTCGCGGCAGGCGACGAGGGCGACGGTGCTCAGGCCGGGCCAGAACCGCTCGATGCAGTAGCGGATCTCGTCGGTGACCTGGCGCAGGTAGGTGACGGCGTCCGGGCCGCGCACCTGGACCTGGACACCGACCCCGGTACGCACCGTGAGCAGCGCGCGGGCGCCGTACCGGCTCTGTAGGACCATGCCCTGCTGCCAGTGCACGCCCTGGAGGGAGTCGGGCTCCGTGTAGCGCTGGTGGTGGAGGCGGACGATGAGCCGGTACATCAGGGATGCGGGAATGACCACGGGGCCGGCGGGGCCTTCCGAGATCCGGCACACCTCCAGGTACTCGCGGTCACCGGGGCGGAACTCGACCCAGGCCCCGCGCAGGTCCGGCTGGGCGGCGGGGACGAGTTGCGCGATGAGACTCACCGGCTCGGGTGCGGCGTCGAGGGAGACCTGGTACGTCAGCTCGAAACGCCCCATGAGCGCGAGGAACAGTCGCTGCTGTTCCCTCGTGTAGCGCGTGCCGTCGGGAGCCTGCGCGGCACTCCACACGCTGCCGAGCATGCGGTGCGGGACGAGACCGAGGGCGTCGACGGCGTCTCGGCTGTCGAGGACGGCGGCGATCGCGACGTTGAGCCAGTCCGGTTGGAGGATCACGAACGCGGCGAGCGCGTCGTCGTCCGCGTAGTAGATCCACTTCCCGAGGTGGTGGGCGTTACTGGCCAGCGTCCGTGCCTGGAAGGGGTTCAGTCCCTGCGCCGCGGCCATCGCTTCGTAGCCGCGGTAGTCGATCACCTGCCGACCGCCGGCCGTGACCGCCTCGATCGTCCGCTGCCACGTGGCCGGGTAGTTACGGTGCACGTGCGGGAGCGTGCCGGCGGTCACGGCGATCGCCTCCCGCAGTGTCTCCAGCCGGTCGTCCGGGACGGCGCTGTCGACCTCGTGGAAACCGACGATCAGGCTGCCGAAGCGCTGCTTCAGGTGAGCTTCGTCGATGGCGTCCGCCCGCGAGGACGGCCCGCCGTGCGACGCGACAACGAGGACCCGGGCGTCCGGGGCCCGGTGGGCGATCATGGCGATCCACGACTCCACCATGCCGGCCGCGACACCCGGACGGGGTTTCCAGACGACGACGTAGACGGCCGGCGCACTGAAGAACAACTGGTGTGCCGGCTGGTAGGCCTGCTGGCCGCCGAAGTCCCACCCGTTCAGGGTGATCTCATGGCCGGCGTGGCTCACCACCAGCGGCTTGATCTCCATGCCCTGGGTCTGGTGACGATCCTGCCAGGGCTCGCCGCGCAACGCCCCGAGCAGGGTGCTCTTCCCCGCCTCGCCGGCGCCCACGAACAGCAGCTTCGCCTCCGAGATCGAGATCCCGTCGGTGGCGACATCCCTGAGGAACGACAGCAGCGCGTCTGTGCCCTCCACGTCGGCGGCCAGCACCTCGGGCGGAAGAGGATTGTTCTGTACGACAAGCACCTGAAGCGCTGCGAGCCGACCAATGGCGTCGGGCAGGGCGGTGAGCCGGTTGCCGGCCAAATTCAGGTCGGTGAGGGACGTCCAGTCGGCGACGGCGTCGGGCAGGGTGCTGAGCTGGTTGCCGTCCAAATTCAGGTCGGTGAGGGACGTCCAGTCGGCGACGGCGTCGGGCAGGGTGCTGAGCTGGTTGCCGTCCAGGTACAGCTCGGTGAGGGACGTCCAGGCCGCGACGGCGTCGGGCAGGGTGGTGAGCTGGTTGCCGGACAGGTGCACTTCGGTGAGGGACGTCCAGGCCGCGACGGCGTCGGGCAGGGTGGTGAGCTGATTTTCGTAGAGGTACAGGACATCGAGGCGAACCCAGGCGGCGATCGTGTCCGGTAGCGCGGTGAGCTGGTTGTAGTCCATATCGAGCCGTGTCAGGGCGGTCCAGGCGGCGACTGCGTCCGGCAGCGCGGTGAGCTGGTTGTAGTCCATATCGAGCCGTGTCAGGGCGGTCCAGGCGGCGACCGCGTCCGGTAATGCGCTCAGCCGGTTCTGGTTCGCGTGAAGCTGGGTTAGGCCCCTCCAGGCGGCGACCGCGTCGGGTAGGGCGGTGAGCCGGTTGTTACTCAGGCGCAGGGTGGTGAGGGCGGTCCAGGCGGCGACTGCGTCGGGTAGGGCGGTGAGCCAGTTTTTACTCAGGTCCAGGGTGGTGAGGGCGGTCCAGGCAGCGACTGCCTCCGGCAGGGTGTCCAGGTCGTTCTCGGCGAGACCGAGGCTTGTCACATCAGCGAGAGCCGGGGTGTCGCGTAGAAGCTTGGCAAGGCCGCCAGTGGTCAGGCCGAGGCCGCTGAGGTCGACATGCCCACTGTTGGCGGCAGCTATGCGCCGCTTGGCCTCGACAATCGCGCCGTCCTTCATGCCGAAGCAGCGTAGTCCCTCATGCACAGTCAGTATTGCCGGCTGGGTCGACTCTCGGCGCGATCGGGTCGACGTACGGATCTGACAGGCCGCCGATCGCCGATTGGCCGTGCCCGTTCGACGTCGCCCCGCCTAGCGTCGACGGCATGGAGTTCGAGCAGGCACAGCAGTTGTGGAAGCCGGAGCCCGGCTGGTTGAACACCGCCTCCTACGGGTTGCCGCCCGAGCCGGCGTGGACGGCACTTCAGGAGGCCCTGGACGCGTGGCGGGTCGGCCGGACGTCGTGGGAGGGCTGGGGCGAGTCGGTGCACCGCTCCCGTGTGGCGTTCGCCGACCTGATCGGGGTGCCGGCCGGTGACGTCGCGGTCGGCGCGGCCGTGTCGCAGATCCTCGCACCGGTGGCGGCCGCCCTGCCGGACGGGGCGACGGTGGTGGTCCCCGAGGTCGAGTTCACCTCGAACCTGTTCCCCTGGCTGGTGCAGGAGGAACGCGGCGTCAAGGTTCGCACGGTGCCGCTGGACGCCCTGGTCGACGCCATCGACGCCGACACCGACGTGGTCGCGTTCAGCCTGGTGCAGTCGGCCGACGGGGCGGTGGCGGCGTACCACGAGATCGTTGCCGCGGCCCGCGCGCACGACGCGTTGGTGGTGGTGGACGCGACCCAGGCGTGCGGCTGGCTGCCGTTCGACGGGAGCCGAGCCGACGTGGTGGCCGTGGGCGGCTACAAGTGGCTGATGAATCCGCGCGGCACCGCGTACGCCTATCTGGCCCCGGAGCGGCGCGAACGGCTACGCCCGGATGCCGCCGGCTGGTACGCGGGCCGCGACCCGCACGCCTCCTACTACGGCCCGCCGCTGCGGCTGGCCGACGACGCCCGCCGGTTCGACATCTCACCGGCCTGGTTCAGCTGGGTCGGCGCGGCGCCCGCCCTGGAGGTGGTCGCCGAGATCGGTGTGCCGGCGATCCAGCGGCACAACGTGGCGCTGGCCAACCGGTTCCTGGCCGGGCTGGGTCGGCCGGCGGGGGAGAGCGCCATCGTCAGCGTGGACGTGCCCGGCGCCGAGCAGCGCCTCGCGGCGGCGGGGATCCGCGCGGCGGTCCGCGCCGGACGGGTCCGTGCCTCCTTCCACGTCTACTCCACCGAGGCCGACGTGGACGCCGCGCTGACCGCGTTGACCGGATAGGCCGGCCGCGCCCGGGGCGCGGCCGGCCGGTGGTCAGGAGCAGATGCTGAAGCTGGCGTTCGTGTACGAGAGAGGCTGCCACTCCAGGTCAGGCCCGAGGCTCATGTCCCACTTGCCGTCCGCGAGCCGCCCGAAGTAGATGAAGTTGCTGCCCAGCCCGTCGTAGTAGAACCAACCCTCGTACGTGGTGAGGCGGGTTGCCGCCGTGGCGAAGGTCCGGGGGCCGACGACGCCGTCGCTCACGAGACCTCGGTCGGTCTGCCACCGCTTGGTCGCGGCCGTCGTCGCCGGCCCGAACCGGCAGTCGACGCCGGAGGCGGCGAGGTAGCCGTCGGCCACCAGGATCTTCTGCCACATGGCGACCACATTGCTGTACGAGCGGGTCGACGCGGAGATCGGGCCCTCGTCGCCCCAGTCGTCCGTCCAGGTGCCCGAGCCCGTGACGTAGCCCTGACTGACGTTGGCCGACGCCGGCGCGGCCGGGATGGCGGCGGCGCCGACAGTGGCGACGACCATCGCCATCGCGACGGCCTTGATTCGTAGGTGCATGAGCATCCCCCTGTGGCTGATGAGCAGCTGTCATAGGGGTAGATGGTCGGCGGACCCACTTTGTTCACGACGGGCGGACATCAGTTTCTCAGGCCAGGTGGCCGCCGATCTTCGTGTACCCGCGCAGCAGGTCGCGGGAGATGATCAGCCGCTGCATCTCGTCGGTGCCCTCGAAGATCCGGTAGAGCCGGACCTGCCGGTACCAGCGCTCGATGGGCAGCTCACGGGTGTAGCCCATGCCGCCGTGGATCTGGAGCACCCGGTCGACCACCCGGTTGACCATGCCGCCGCCGTAGAGCTTGCCCATCGACGACGCGTGCCGGGGGTCCAGGCCCTGATCGACGGTCCACGCCGAGCGCAGCACCAGCCAGCGGGCCGCCTCCAGCTCGGTCTCCGAGTCGGCGATCATCCACTGGATGGCCTGGTTGGTGCCGATCTTCGCGCCGAAGGTCTCCCGGGTGTTGGCGTAGTCGATGGCCATCTGGAGGACCCGCTCGGCGATGCCGATGGCGTGTGAGGGGATGGTGTAGCGGCCCTTGCCGATCCACTCCATGCCGAGGGTGAAGCCCTGCCCGATCTCGCCGAGGATGTTGCGGTGCGGCACGCGGACGCCGTCGAAGATGAGCGACGCGGGCCCACCCTCGCCCATGGTCTGGATGAACTCCGAGCGCCAGCCCATCGACCGGTCCACAAGGAACGCGGTGGCCCCACCGTTGCGGGCGCCCTTCTCCCGGTCGGTCACCGCGACCACGATGGCGAAGTCGGCGTCGTGGCCGCCGGTGATGAAGGTCTTCTCGCCGTCGAGCACCCAGTCGTCGCCGTCGCGCCGGGCGGAGAGCCGGATGTTCGCGGCGTCCGAACCGGCGCCGGGCTCGGTGATCGCGAAACAGGAGCGCCGCTCGCCCTCGATGGTCGGGATGAGGAACTCCTGCTTCTGCTCCTCGGTGGCGTGGAACAGGATGTTGTCCGCCTCGCCGCCGAAGCGGAACGGCACGAAGGTGTGGCCCAGCTCCGTCCAGATCAACGACTGGAGCACCGCGGGCAGGTTCATCCCGCCGTACTCTTCGGGGGTGGCCAGGCCCCAGAAGCCGAACTTGCGCGCCTTGAGTTGCAGCTCGCGCACCTCGGAGTGGTCCAGGCCAGGCTGGTGCGCCCGCTCCCGCCGGAGCACCTCCGCCTCCAACGGCATCACCTCACGGCGGATGAACGATCGGACGGTGTCCCGCACCGCCCGCTCCTCGTCGGTCAGCGAAAAGTCCACGTGGTCCTCCTGGCGTCGGCGTAGCCGGTCACGCTTAAACTAGCGCTGCAAGTTTTGTCACGTCCAGACCTGATGGCCGAGACCCGTGAGGAGCGCAGTGCCCCGACCCCGCCAGCCCCGGCTGACCCGGCAGCTGATCGTCGAGACGGCCACCGCGCTCATCGACGCCGAGGGCCTGCCCGCCTTCTCCACCCGGCGGCTCGCGGCCGAGTTGGGTGTGCGCGGGCCGTCGCTCTACAACCACTTCGCCACCAAGGACGAGATCCTCGACGCGGTCGCCGACACGGTCACCGGCGCCGTCGACACCAGCGGCTTCGCCAGCCGGGACTGGGCCGCCGCGCTGCACGACTGGGCCTGGTCGTACCGGCGGGCGCTCACCGCGCACCCGAACATCGTGCCGTACCTGGCGCAGGGCCCCGGTCGTCGACCGGCCGCACTGGCCATGGCCGACGCGGTCTACGGCGGGCTGGTCCGCGCCGGCTGGCCACCGGCCCGCGCCACCCACATCGGCGCCGCGCTGCGCTACTTCGTGGCCGGCTCGGCGCTCGGCTCGTTCGCCCGCGGCTTCGTCGAGGATCCGGAGCTGTACGCGGCGCACTACCCGCACCTGCGGCAGGCGCACCGGCTCGCCGAGCACCAGCAGAGCGTGGACGAGGGCGCCTTCGCTCTCGGCCTGGACGCGCTGCTGCACGGTCTGGCCGCCGAGTACGCCCGCACCGTCGACCCGGTGGAGTCCGCCCGGCCCAGCGGGTAGCGTCCAAACTCCCAGCGCTAGTTTCATCGCCCGCCGCGACTCCGTCGCCATCGCCCGCCGCGACCCCGTCCCCACCGCCGGTCGCCCACCCCCGAAGGGACGCCATGGACCTCGCCGCCCCGCCGTCGCAGCTACCCGACACCCTGCGCCTCCGGCACCACCTGCACGTCGGCGGCGAGTGGACCTCTCCCGCCGGCACCGACGTGATCGACGTGGAGAATCCCAGCACCGGCGCGTCGATCGGGCAGGTGCCCGCCGGCACGGCGGCCGACGTGGACCGCGCCGTCGCCGCGGCGCGCGCCGCCTTCCCCGGCTGGGCGGCCACCGCTCCCGGTGAGCGCGCCGCCCACCTCGACCGGTTGCACACCGCGCTCGCCGCCCGCGCCGACGACCTGGTCCGCACCATCGCCGTGGAGTTGGGCTCGCCGCTCAAGCTCGCCACCCGCGTACAGGTCGGGCTGCCGTTGACGGTCCTGCGCGACCACGTCGCGCTGGCCGCCCGCCCACCGGTGGAGGAGAGCATCGGCAACTCGCTGGTCGTCCGCGAGCCGATCGGCGTGGTCGGCGCGATCACCCCGTGGAACTATCCGCTGCACCAGGTGCTGGCGAAGCTGGCGCCCGCGCTGGCCGCCGGCTGCACCGTGGTGCTCAAGCCCAGCGAGCTGACCCCGTTGACCGCGTACCTGCTCTTCGACGCGGTCGCCGAGGCCGGGCTGCCGCCGGGTGTGCTCAACCTGGTCCCCGGCACCGGGCCGGTGGTGGGTGAGGCCCTGGTCGGGCACCCCGACGTCGACCTGGTCTCGTTCACCGGCTCCACCGCCACCGGCGCACGGATCATGCGGCTCGCCGCCGACCGGATCGCCCGGGTGGCGCTGGAGCTGGGTGGCAAGTCCGCGAACGTGATCCTCCCCGACGCCGACCTGGCCACCGCGGTCAAGGTGGGCGTCGGCAACGCCCTGCTCAACTCCGGGCAGACCTGCACGGCGTGGACCCGCATGCTTGTGCACCGCGACCGGTACGACGAGGCACTCGACCTGGTCGCCACCGCGGTGGCCGGCTACCGGCTCGGCGATCCGTTCGACCCGGCCACCCGGCTCGGCCCGCTGGTCTCCGCCGGCCAGGTCGAGCGGGTACGCGGCCACATCGACCGGGCGCTGGCCGACGGCGCACGGCTGGTCGTCGGTGGCCCGGACGCCCCGGTGCCGGCCCGGGGGCACTTCGTCGCCCCGACCGTCTTCGCCGACGTGCATCCCGACAGCGCGCTCGCCCAGGAGGAGGTCTTCGGCCCGGTGCTCGCCGTCCTCCCGTTCGACGACGCCGACGAGGCGGTCGCGATCGCCAACAACTCGCGCTACGGGCTGGCCGGCGCGGTCTGGTCCGCCGACACCGACGCGGCGCTCGCGGTGGCCCGGCGCCTGCGCACCGGCGCTGTCGACATCAACGGCGCCCCGTTCAATCCGCTCGCCCCGTTCGGCGGCTACAAACAGTCCGGCCTGGGCCGGGAGTTGGGCGTGCACGGGCTCGCCGAGTTCTGCGAGCTGAAGGCGATCCAGCGATGAGCGGCGGCGAGGCGGTCCCGGCGGGCGGCAGTGAGCCGGTTGCGGCGGCGCCGACGGTCGGCGCCGAGCCGGTGGCCGCGCCGGTCACCGTCCGCGCGCTTGTCGCGCGCGGGGTCGGCGCCGAGTTGCGAATCGAGCGGGTACGCCTGCCCGCGCCCGGCCCCGGCGAGGTGCGGGTGACGATCCGTGCCGCCGGCGTCTGCCACTCCGACCTGTCCATGGTGAACGGCACCATCGCCGCGAGGTTCCCGCTGGTGCTCGGGCACGAGGCGACCGGCGTGGTGGCCGAGGCCGGGCCGGGCAGCCGGCTGCGGGTCGGCACCGAGGTGGTGTTGAACTGGGCGCCGGCCTGCCGGGCCTGCTGGTGGTGCCGCAACGGCGAGCCGTGGCTCTGCGCCGACACCACCGCCCCGACGATGCCGCGCGGCGAGACCGACGACGGCGTACCGCTGCACCTGACCCTCGGCCTCGGCGCGCTCGCCGAGGCGGTGGTGGTGCCCGAGCACGCCGTCATCCCGATCCCCGCCGGTCTGCCCCCGGAGCAGGCCGCGCTGCTCGGCTGCGCGGTGCTCACCGGCCTCGGCGCGGTCCGCAACACCGCCCGGGTGGCGCCCGGCCAGTCGGTCGCGGTGGTCGGGCTCGGTGGGGTCGGGCTAGCGGTGCTCAGCGCGGCCCGCCGGGCCGGCGCCACGACGATCCTGGCCATCGACGTGGCCGAGGCCAAACGGGACCTGGCGCTCGCCGCCGGGGCCACCGACTTCCTGCTCTCCGACGACCGGCTCTCCAAGGAGGTACGCGCGCGCACCGAGGGTCGGGGCGTCGACAACGCCTTCGAGTGCGTCGGGCGGGCCACCACCATCCGGGCGGCCTGGCGACTGACCCGGCGCGGGGGAGCGGTGACAGTGGTCGGCATGGGCGCCAAGGACGACATGGTCAGCCTCGGCGCACTGGACATCTTCCACTCCGCCCGCACCCTGCGGTCCTCGGTGTACGGCTCGTCGGACCCGGACCGGGAGGTGCCAGTGCTGGCCGCCGAGCTGGCCGGCGGTGCGCTGGATCTGGGCGTGCTGGTCAGCGGCACGGTCCCGTTGGACGAGGCCCCCACGGCGTTCGACCGGCTGGCCCGGGGCGAGGGCGCGCGCTGGGTGGTCACCCTCGACTGAGCGGCCCCGGCCTGCTTGATCGACTCGGCTTCCGTGAAGTCGGGGTGTCGGGGCGTCCAGGACACCCCGACTTTCGGAGAGACGAGGGGACGGTCAGAAGGGCGGTGCGTCCTCGCCCATCAGCGCGAGGACGACGCCGCCCTTGCCGCTCTTGAGGCTCTGGACCACGACCTTGCCGGTGCTGCCGTCGGGCAGCTCCAGGGTGAAGGTCTTTCCGATCGCGTTCTTGGGGCCGTTGCCGGCGCTGTTGGCGGGTCGGAAGTCACCCGCCCACGGCGGAATCCCGCCTCTGCGGGCCGGCTCGGCGAAGAGCGCGGCGGTGCCGGGGGTCCTGGTGCCGTCGGCGGAGAGGAGCACTGAGGCGCTGCGAAAGGTAGCCATATGCGCCAAGGCTAACCCGGATCGTGTCCGTTCGTGGCACCCAAGCTGCCCGTGCCGGCGATTCGGTGGTGCTGGGGCTGCTGCTCTACTCGCTCTCGGCCCGTGATCGGCTGGCCCCGGCCGGCCCGTTCGACAAACTCCAACTCGCGCTCGTGGTCAGTGCGTTGGCCATCGACGTGCTGGTGCTGCCGGAGATCACCGGGCGCATCACCGACGAGTACGGCAGCACACCCAACCGGACAGCCGCTCTCAGCAGGACGACCGGATCTCCAGGACGACCGGGACACTCTGCGTGACGACGCCGCCGGTGGCCCGCAGTTGCGGCACGTACCGGCCGAGCGGGGCGTCGTGCAGGCGGAACGCGGCCAGGACCTGGACGGTGTGGCCGTCCCCGGAACCGGGAAGGGCGGTCAGCGGGCTGTACACCTCGGTGCCGTCGGGCATGCCGGTGTAGCCGACGCTGATCGGCATCGACCAGGTCCCGTCGAGAACGACGAAGTAGTAGAGCGTGCGCGGATCGTCGGGGGTGGCGCAGATCCGCTGCGGCAGGTCGACGAGCGTCCAGGTCGACGGGGTGGCAGTGGTCTTCGCGGCGGGCGCCGCGGAGGCTGGCGCGCCGACGACGAGGGCGAGCAGCGTTGTCGCCGTCGCGGCGGCGGCGATCTGTCGGGCTGTGCGGAAGAACGTCACCATCGACTCCCAAGCTCTGCGACTGACATGGGTGCGGGCGGGCCGAACGACGACGTCGCGAGACATGCGACGACGATCCCGCAACCGCCGTTCGACGGGACGTCAGCGAACAGCGCGGCCCGCCGACCAGACTGGCAGAGGTATCTCAGAGGGCTCTGAGAAGAGGCCGGCGACCGACGCCAGGCCGCCTGCGGTTACTTGCCGGTGACGATGCCGGGGTTGATGCAGAGACCCGGGTTGGCGCCGTTCTTCTCGGCGATCTCCAGACAGCGGGTCACCTTGTCGACGGTCGCGTTGGTCTCGGTGATCTGCTTGGAGATCTCGGCGTTCTTGCGGTCCTGCTCCAGGTTGCGGGTCTGGGCCAGCTTGTCCTGGAACGCCTTGATGTTGCCCTCGGTCTTGTCGTCGTGGTTCACCCGGGTGATGGTCACCGAGAGGATGTCCACGTCGGTGGCGAGCCGGGCCTCCGCGCTGGTCTTGATGTTGGCCGCGAACGGTTTCAGGTCGACGTTGAGGTCACCGGTCCGCGCGTCGATCTTCTCCAGCGGGTTGTACGCGGCGAACGCGTCGTTCGTCGCGCTGTCGAGCTGCACACCCACCCGCTGGCCCCGGAAGCTGTCGAACTCGCCCTTGTAGTCCATGAACTGCTTCGGCGCGTTCTCCGGTTTGACCTGCCACTCGATGAGCACCTCGACGCAGGCGTCGGCGAGCGTGCCGGTGCGGACCCGTACGCAGTTGTCGCCACCGATGTGGTCGTACTTCTGCCGGCCCGCGTCCCACTCGCCGACCTTCTGCCAGGGCGCGACCCACTTCAGCCCCGAGCCGGTGACCTCGCCGGTGGGCTTGCCGAAGCTGGTGACGATGCCGACCGAGCGGATGGGGACCGAGTGGGCGCTGGCGGTGACGCCGACGAGCAGGGTGAGCGCGAGGAAGACGAGTGCCGCGAGGCCGGCCATCCGCTTCAGTGGCCGCGCGGGCGCGGCGAGTGCCAGGACGGCGCTGACCGCCAGGGCGACGGCGAGGACGATCGCCATGGTGAAGCCGACGGGCATGGGGTGGGGGCCTTCCGCTGGGCTGTGTGGATCTTCAATCTAGGAGGTCCGGTCAAGTCGGACGGGGCGGTGTCGCCGCGCTGACCCGCCGGCTGGCGGCCCGTCGCCGAGAAATCCCGCCACGGCGCATCCGCCGCGCCTCGTTCCGGCGAACTCCCGGGTAGCGAACGTCTACCGGGGGGTACGTCTGGTGCTGACCGATCCGATGCCGGCGGAGGCCGTGGAGATCGCGCACAAGCAGGTGTCGCTGGCGGCCGAGGACCTGGACGGCACCGGTGTCGCCACGCTGGCGCTGGAGTTGGCCGACGCCTGGGGCGTACCGGCGCTCTGGGAGCAGGTCTGCCGCCCGTTGTTGGCCCGGCTGCGGGGGCGCGACGCCACCGAGGTCATCGTCGAGCACGCCCTCTGCGAGGGGGTCCGGGTCGGGCTGGACGTACACCGCCGGGAGCCGGGCCGGCCACTGCCCGCCGACGGGGTGCTGCTGGCCGGCGCCGAACAGGAGACGCACTGCCTGGGTCTGCACGCGCTCGCCGCCGCGCTGCGCGAGCAGGGCCGTGGCTGTCTCCAGCTCGGCCCCGCACTGCCCTGGTCCGCGCTGACCAGCGCCGTGTACCGGGCACGCCCGCACACCGTCGTGCTCTGGTCACAGACGCCGGTCACCGGCCGCGCGTACCGTCTGGTGCGCCTGGCCCGGGACTTTCCGCGCCTGCGGGTGTACGGCGCGGGGCCGGGCTGGATCGAGCCGCTGACCGCGCGGGCGGCGCACCTCGGCACGCTGTCGGACGCGGTGGCCGCCGTCCTGGCCGTCCCACCAGGGCGTGATGCGCACCACTTACGATACGGATCGGTCCCGTATCGTTAATGAGCGTCGTAGGCTGGCCCGCGTTACGAGTCTGACCCGTATCGTATTGCGTCGCGGGGAAAGCGTGGGGGGAAACACGGCATGGAGCTGCACAACAACACGGGCCACCCGAGGAGGTGGGCGATCCTGGGGGTGCTGGTGATCAGCCTCCTCGTGGTCGTCCTCGACAACACCATCCTCAACGTCGCACTGCGCACCCTGGCCGACCCGACACACGGTCTCGGGGCCAGTCAGGGCGAGCTGGAGTGGGCCATCAACTCCTACACGCTCGTCTTCGCCGGGCTGCTGTTCACCTTCGGGGTGCTCGGCGACCGCGCGGGACGCAAGCGTTTCCTGATGATCGGTCTGGTGCTGTTCGGCCTGGCGTCGCTGCTGTCCGCGTACGCCCAGAGCCCCGGCCAGCTCATCGCGGCCCGCGCCCTGATGGGGGTCGGCGGCGCGGCCATCATGCCGGTGACACTGTCGATCATCTCCAACGTCTTCGACCCGCGTGAGCGCGGTCGGGCCATCGGTGTGTGGGCCGGCGCTGTCGGTCTCGCCGTGGCGATCGGCCCGATCCTCGGCGGCGCGCTGCTGGAGCACTTCTGGTGGGGTTCGGTCTTCCTGATCAACGTGCCGGTGGTCGTCGCCGGCGTGGTCCTGGTGGCGCTGCTGGTCCCGGAGTCGCGTGACCCGCGGCCGGGCCGCGTCGACGTGCTCGGCGTGCTGCTCTCCGTGGTCGGCCTTGTCGCCCTCTCCTACGGCATCATCGACGGCGGCGAGCACGGCTTCGACCGCCCGGTGGCCTGGGGTTCGATCCTGGTCGGCATCGCGGTGTTGGCCTGGTTCGTCCAGCACGAGCGGCGCAGCGACCACCCGTCGCTGGACGTCCGGCTGTTCAAGGTGCCCCGCTTCGCCGCACCGGTCGCCATCGTCGGCCTGGTGTTCTTCGCCGCGATGGGCTCGATGTTCTTCGGCTCGTTCTACCTGCAACTGGTGCGCGGCTACAGCCCGCTACAGACCGGTCTGCTCTTCCTGCCCTTCGCCGGCGCCCAACTGGTCTTCGCACCGCGCAGCGCCGCGATGGTCCGCCGCTACGGCGGCCGGGCAGTCGCCACCGTCGGGTTGGCGCTGACAGTGGTGTCACTCGCCGCGTTCGTGCTCATCGGCGCCTCCACCCCGATCTGGGTCGTGCTGCTCGTCTTCCTCATCCAGGGCGCCGGGATGGCCAACATCATGCCGCCCGCCACCGAGTCGATCATGTCGGCTCTGCCCCGGGAGAAGGCCGGTGTGGGCTCCGCGGTCAGCAACACCATCCGGCAGGTGGCCGGCGCGCTCGGCGTGGCGATCCTCGGCTCGGTGCTCTCCGCGGTCTACCGCAGCGACATCGGTGACGCGCTGACCGGTCTGCCCACGCAGGCCCGCGACGCGGCCAACGAGTCGATCTCCGGGGCGTACGCGGCGGCGGGCCAGCTCGGCCCGGCGGCGCCGTCGCTGATCTCGGCGGCCAACGACGCCTTCGTCACCGCCATGCACTGGGCGGCCGGGCTCTCCGCGGTCATCGCCGCGGTCGGGATCATCGTGGTGCTGCGCTGGATGCCGGGCCGGGAGGAGACCAGCGTCGCCCCGGCGGCTCCGGTCGCCGAACCCGAGCTGGCCGGAACGGTGTAGGTCCGTAAAGAATGGCGGACATGACGTCCACTGCCGATGCTCCGCGGTCGCCCGGGCGACCGCGGAGCCGCCGCGGCGGGGAGGCGGGGCGGGAGGGCGGGGTGGAGGGGGCGGGTGGGCGCGGGGGT
>NZ_JBEZCZ010000017.1:0-134248 GCF_040647875.1 Micromonospora sp. NPDC049230 | reverse complement strand
TATAAATCATAATTGGCACTGGCTTTACAAGCACCCTGTTGAGTTCTCAAAGAACAACCACACACCGACCAGAAGCCCCACCTCAGTGGAACCCCAACCGGGGCTTTTCCGTTCCGTGTCCCCGTCGCTCTCGCGCCGGGCACTTTTACTACGTTACCTCACCGTCTTCGCCGTGTCAAACCGTGTGTCCCGGTCTGTCATGCTTCGTACGGCTTAGCGCCGGCGCACTCACGCAGCAGCGAACCGCTGCGTCAGGTCGTCGGATTTGGCAGGCCGGCCGCTGCGGTTTCCCGCAGTCTCGCCCGGTGCCCTGCCGGTCGTGAACCTTACCCGGTCGGCTTCGCCGCACCAAATCCGCCTCGCGGCCAATCCGGCGAGCCCCGCCCGAACCGCGTCCCGCAGGAGCGAACCCCTGCTTGACCCGGTTACCAGCTTGTTTCGGGGCCTCAGGACTTTCGTCCCGTTTGCCCCGTTCCGCGCTGGCAGAGAGAAAGTTACGCGTCCGTGGGTTTGATCGTCAAATCCGCGGGAAGCGTCCCGCGTCACACTCCTACCCCGCCCGCCCGCTCCTCACTCCGGCGCGGAAGGGGTTTGCGCCATCTGAGAACCACATCGTGCAGGCCGTACGGGGTGGTCAGGACTCTTGTTGGCGCCGGGCGGCCCGCCAGGAGCGGACGCCCAGCACCCCGACCGTGGTGCCGATGGCCAGGGACGCGGCGATCAGCAGCGCGTGCACCCACAGGAAGCTGGTGGCCGCGCCCTCGGCCACCGTCCCGGACGCCCAGGACCGTGGGTCCTGCCAGATCGCGACGGCGAACCTCGGCCAGATCACCCAGGTCCAGATCCCGACGCCGACCAGAAAGGCGGACCACCCTCGCGACAGCACCATGGCAGCCGAGTATGCCAGCGCACCCGGTGACCAGGTCGGGTACGGACGCGAGCCGATGGACAACGCGGGGACCGGCCGGCAACGCGGGGTGCGGCAGTCGTCGATCTGTTTCCGGCGGCTGCGGGGTGGGCACGTGAAGATGGGACAGCCGAGGACCGTCCCCCGCGGAGGTGCCCATGCAACCCTCGATCTTCAATCCCTGGGCCTGGCGTGACCCGTCCGCCCTCGCTGGCGGATATACGCAGGCCACGCCCACGGTCACCCCGGCGGACGATCCGGGTGGTGGCCACGACGGCCCGGACGCCCCTGGCCCTGGCACACCTGTCGACCTGGTGGGCTATCAGGTGCAGGCGAGCGACGGGCGGATCGGCAGCATCGACGAGGCGAGCAACGAGGCGGACGCCGGGTATCTGGTCGTGGACACGGGGCCGTGGATCTTCGGCCAGAAGGTGCTGCTGCCGGCTGGCACTGTGGCTCAGGTGGATCACCGGGAACGCGTCGTGCACATCGACCGGTCCCGGCAGGAGATCAAGGATGCGCCCCCGTTCGAGCCCGATGCGGTCGACCCGGAATACCGGGATCGCGTCGGCAGGTACTACGCCGACCGGTACCTTCCCCCTCCCGGGGCCACGCCGCGGGTAATGTGAGGCCGTGGTCCGGACGGGCAACCGCACGACGGAGGCGGTCGACATGGTCGACGGCCTACCGCTGGGTGCGGTGCCCGTGGTCCCGACCAGCTCCGGCGATGGCCGTGAGCAACTTCTGAGTGTCCTCCGTGCCGGTGGTCTGCGGTTTCGCGCCGGCGCGCGATGGCGGGCGACTCGCTGAGTCGATCCCGCTGACCGAGCAGGGCTGAGCCAGCCCCGCCCGGCGCGCGCCCACGCGTCACCCACCAACGGAACGAGAGGCACCACCATGTCCGTCGCACGAATGCTCACCGGCGACCGGCCCACCGGCCGCCTGCACCTCGGCCACTACGTCGGCAGCATCGCCAACCGGGTACGGCTGCACCGGCGCTACGAGAGCTTCTTCATCATCGCCGACCTGCACATGCTCACCACGCGCAACCGCCGGGAGGACATCGACCAGGTGTCCGGCAACGCCCGGGAGATGGTGACCGACATCCTGGCCGCCGGCGTCGACCCGGGGCAGGCCACGTTCTACCTCCAGTCGGCGATCCCCGAGGTCGGCGACCTCAACACCCTCCTACAGAACCTGGTGACGGTTCCCCGGTTGGAGCGGGTGCCGTCGCTCAAGGACATGGCCCGCGACGCCGGCAAGGAGGAGATGCCGTACGGGCTGCTGGGTTACCCGGTGCTCCAGGCCGCGGACATTCTCTGCGTGAAGGGCGAGGTGGTCCCGGTCGGTCGGGACAACGCCGCGCACGTCGAGGTGACCCGGGAGATCGCGCGGCGGTTCAACCACCTGTACGGCCCGGTCTTCCCGGTGCCCGAGCTGATCGCGGCGGACACGCCGAGCCTGGTGGGCACCGACGGCGCGGCCAAGATGAGCAAGAGCCGGGGCAACTCGATCGCGCTCTCCGACGACGCCGCCACTGTGCGTCGGAAGGTGCTGGGCATGTACACCGATCCGAACCGGGTGCGGGCCGACGTGCCGGGCACTGTGGAGGGCAACCCGGTGTTCGCGTACCACGAGGTTTTCAATCCGGACCGCGACGAGGTCGCCGACCTGGCCCGGCGTTACCGGGCCGGACAGGTGGGTGACGTGGAGGTCAAGGAACGCCTGGTCGTCGCGTTGGAGGGGTTCCTGGCGCCGATCCGGGAGCGCCGGGCCGAGATCGAGGCGGACCGGGGCCTGGTCGACCGGTTGATCGTCGAGGGTACGGAGCGGACCCGTGCGGAGGTCCGGCAAACCCTGATCGAGGTACGCCGGGCGATGGGGCTGACCGGCGCGTACCAGCAGGTGCGGCGGCGGGCTGAACGCAGCCGGCGGCGGACGGACGCCTCAACCTGAGGCGGTGCCCGGTCGACTGCACACCAGACCGGGTGAGCTTTCGCCCAATCTGGCGCAGAATGCGGGGATGAGGGGGATTTCTGGCGTTCGCCTGGTGCCGGCCGCGGAGACGCACCGGACCACGATGTTCGAGATCTTCTTCGACCTGGTCTTCGTCTTCGCGCTCACCCGGGTCATCACGTTCATGGCGGGGTCGCCGACCGCGCTCACCCTGACCCAGGGGATGGTGCTCCTCCTGTTGTTGCTCTATTCCTGGGGGCCGTACACCTGGGTGGGAAACCTGGTCCGCGCGGACGTCGGCCGGGTCCGCGCGGCGACCCTTGTCGCGATGGCGGCGATCTTCGTGGCCGCGCTGGTGCTGCCGGACGCGTGGCGGCAGGGTCCGGGATTCTTCGACGCGCCGCTCACCCTCGCCCTGGCCTACGTGGTCGGCCGGGCGGTGCAGCTCGTGATCCTGTTCTGGGTGAGCGCGACGAACCCGCCGCTGCGGACGACGCTGCGCTTCTTCACCGTGCCGGTGGTGCTGGCGTGGCTCCCACTGCTCGGCGGCGCGCTGCTCGGCGGGATGGCCCAGACGGTGCTCTGGGCGGCCGCGTTGGTGGTGGACATCGGCGGCGCGCGGATCGCGGCCGCCTTCCGGCCGTGGGAACTGCGCAGCGTGGACCACTTCACCGAACGATTCGGCCTGGTCCTCATCATCGCGCTGGGTGAGTCGTTGATCTCCGCCGGTGCGGGGCCACGGACGATGGCGCCGGTCAGTGCGGCAGTGCTGGCCGCGTTGCTCGGCCTCATCAGCACGGTCTGCCTGTGGTGGCTCTACTTCGACCGGCTGGCACCCGCCGCGCGGGAGGCCGTCAGCAACGTGCCGGGCGAGCGACGGGCGAGCGTGGCCGGCGACGCGTACGGCATCGGGCACTCCCCGCTGATCATCGGTGCCATCTACGTCGCGCTCGGCATCGAAGAGGTGATCGCCCAGCTCACCGGGGACTCGCCGCACGCCGACCCGCTGGGCTGGGAGGCCGCCACCGCCCTGTACGGGGGTGCGGCTCTCTACCTGCTCAGCAGGCTGGTCTTCCGCCGACTGACAGTTCGTGCCGTGCACCCCACGCAGGTCGTCGCCGCGCTGCTACCGCTGGTCCTGCTGCCGGTCGGGCGATCCCTGGCCCCACTGGCGGCGCTCGCCGTGCTGACCGCCTGCCTGATCGTGGTGACCTGGTACGACCGGCGTGACTCGGCGCGGACGCGCCCTGCGTGAACACCCGCCAGAAAAAACCTGACGCGCCGTGTCGATATCCGCGGGCCTCGACCGTCGTCATGCTGTACGGCAACCCGCCGCACCGAGAGGAGCCGAAACGTGAAGTACATGCTGCTGTTCATGAGCCCCGCGGACGACGAGGCAGGCAACGGGTGCACCTTCGAGGACTGGATCCGCTACGACCGGGAGATGAAGGACGCCGGGATCTGGGTCTCCGGGCACCCCTTGCAGGATCTGACCACCTGCACGAGCGTGCGGGTCGGCCCGGCCGGCGACCGCACGATCACCGACGGGCCGTTCGCCGAGACCCGTGAGGTGCTCGGCGGGTACGACATCATCGACGTGCCCGATCTCGACGCCGCGTTGGAGTGGGCGGCCCGCAGCCCCGGCGCCACCGGCAACGGGTCGGTGCAGGTGCGCCCGGTCGCCGAGATCGAGGTCGAGGTCTGACCGTGGTGAGCGCAGAGGCGGCAGCCGGCTCGGTGGAGGCGGTGTTCCGGGAGGAACACGGTCGGCTGCTCGCCTCGCTCGTGCACCGTTTCGGCGACCTCGACCTGGCCGAGGAGGTCGCGTCCGAGGCGATCGAGGCGGCCCTTGTGCACTGGCCGGTCGACGGCGTGCCGAGCCGCCCCGGAGCCTGGCTGCTCACCACCGCGCGCCGCCGCGCCGTGGACCGGCTGCGCCGCGACCGGGTGCTGGCGACGCGGCTCGCCGTACTCCGGGCGGAGGCCGAGCGGGCCGACCCCGCCCCGCCCGCCGACGCCGACCGCGACCTGCCGGACGACCGGCTGGCGCTCTTCTTCACCTGCGCGCACCCGGCCCTGCCGGCGCAGGATCGGGGCGCGCTCACCCTGCGGTTCCTCGCCGGTCTGACCACGGCCGAGGTCGGGCGGGCCTTCCTGGTGCCGCCCGCGACAATGGCCCAGCGACTCGTCCGGGCCAAGCGGAAGATCCGCGACGCGCGTATCCCGTTCCGGGTGCCGGGCCCCGACGAGCTGCCCGATCGCCTGCCCACTGTGCTCCAGGCCGTCTACTCGGTCTTCACCGAGGGCTACGCCGCCAGCTCCGGCCCGGATCTCCAACGGATCGACCTCGCCGAGGAGGCCATCCGGCTGGCCCGGATCCTGCGCCGGCTGCTGCCCGCCGAACGGGAGGTCGCCGGTCTGCTCGGGTTGCTGCTGCTGGTGCACGCTCGGCGGGCCGCGCGCACCGGGCCGGACGGCGCGGTGGTCCTCCTCGACGACCAGGACCGTGGACGGTGGGACCATTCGATGATCGACGAGGGGCGAGCGCTGGTGGTCGTCGCGTTGACCGGCCCGGCACCCGGTCCGTACGGGGTGCAGGCCGCCATCGCCGCGCTGCACGACGAGGCCGCCGACGTGGCCAGCACCGACTGGCCGCAGGTGGTGGCGCTCTACGACGTGCTGCTCGGCATGGTCCCCTCACCTGTCGTGGCGCTGAACCGGGCCGCCGCGGTGGCCATGCGCGACGGACCGGACGCCGGGCTCGCACTGCTTGACGAGTTGGCCGACGATCCGCGGCTGCGCGGCTACCACCTCTACCCGGCCACCCGGGCGGACCTGCTGCGCCGACTCGGCCGCAACGACGAGGCCGCGGCGGCGTACCGCAGCGCGTTGGCGCTGGTCGGGACCGAACCGGAACGGGACCACCTGCTGCGCCGGCTGGGATCAGTCACCGGCGACTGACCGGATCCGCCGCTGTACCCTTCGCCGATGAGTCTGCCTCTGCCACCTGGTGAGTTCGCGGCGTACCTGTTCGACTGCGACGGCACCATCGTCGACTCGATGCCGCTGCACTACCTGGCCTGGCAGCGGGCCCTGCACGAGTGGGGTTGCGAGTTCCCGGAGGACCTCTTCTACGCGTGGGGTGGACGGCCGACCGCCGACATCGTCGTCGCCCTGAACGAGCAGCAGGGTCTGACCATGCCGGTGGCGACTGTCGTCGAGCGGCGGGAGAGCTACTACGAGGAGTTGCTGCCGCAGCTCGCCGCCGTACCCGAGGTGGTGGCACACATCGACGACGCGCACCGGCGGGTTCCGTTCGCCGTCGTCTCCGGCAGCACCCGCGCCTCGGTCACCGCCTCCCTCGACGCGCTGGGCCTCCTGGACCGGTTCGACGTGCTGGTCTGCGCCGACGACTACACGCGGGCCAAGCCGGACCCGGAGGCGTTCCTGCTCGCGGCGGAGCACCTCGGCGTACCGCCGGGGTCGTGCCTGGTCTTCGAGGACACCGACCTGGGCATCCAGGCCGCGACCGCGGCCGGCATGGCATCGGTACGCGTGCCGCAACAGCGCGCGCCGCGCTGAGGTCTCAGGCCACCGTCAGCAGCAGCTTGCCCGGGTAGGACGTTTCCAGGCGCTGGTGTGCCTCCCGCACCTTGCCCAGCGGGTACGTCTGCGCGACGTGCACCACGAACGGGCCGGCCTCGATGAGTTCATTGAGGCGTTGCAACTGTCGGGGGTTCGATTCGCCGTCGTAGGCGCGGACCACCACACCCGGCCGCTCCCGTGGCTCCGGCTGCACCCCGTGGGCGAACGCGACCACACCGCCGTCGACCAGCGCCTCGGTGAGCCGGTCCAGCGTCTTGCCGCCGGCCATCGCCAGGATGGCGTCCACCCCGGCCGGTGCCGCGTCCCGGATCCGGGCGAGCACCTCGGCCGGGTCGGCGTGGCCGTCGAGTGACACGTCGGCGCCGAGTCGGGTGACAAGCGCGACGCCGTCCGCCCCGGAGGCCACCGCGATCACGTTCAGGCCCTGTCGCTTGGCCAACTGCACGGCCAGGTGGCCCTGGCCACCGCTCGCACCGAAGATCAACAACCAGCCGCCGGCCGACACGCTGACGGTGTCGAGCCCGGCGAGCGCGGTCAGCGCGTCGGTGGGCATGGCCCCGGCGTGCTCGGCCGGCACCCCGTCGGGCACCTTTGCCGCGTACTCCGCCCTGACCGCCGCGTACTCGGCGTTGAAGCCGCCCTTCGGGCGGGTGGTGGCGGAGACGTAGACCAGGTCGCCGACTCCGACGTTTGACACCTTGCTGCCGGCGGCGATGACGGTGCCGGCGCCGTCGGACCCGGGCACGATCGGGAGAGCCGACCCCTCCGGTACGAGCACACCCTGCCGCTCGTACACGTCCCACACTCCCACGCCGGCGCTCCAGACCTTGATCAGCACCTCGTCGTCGGCGATCTGCGGGATCGGCAGCTTCCGCAGGGTGATCACCTCCGGCCCACCGAACTCGTCAAGGGCCGCGGCCTGCATCCGCTCTGGCACATCCCCGTCAACCATGTGGATTCCCCCTCTGTGCCGCCGTCACCGTCGCAGCATGCGCGCTCGGGAACGGGCGTGGTCCAGAGCCGAGCGCCGTTCACCCACACGGGCCTGTTATGCCGGGCAGCAAGTGCAAGATCGCGGGAGGGGGCGCGGTCAGGGGGTTTGCGGCTTCGGGCCACGCAGCGCCTGCTCGACGGCGTCGCGTACGCGGGCGTCCTCGCGCGCCTTGCGCTGCGTCCGGGTCCGACGCCGGTAGAGGTACGCCCCGACGAGCACGGCGATCAGCACGACGAGCACCAGCACCAACATCCATGGCAGCGCCCAGCCGTGCGCGGTGACCTGGATCGGCTTGAGCGAGGTGGTCGAGCCGGAGGCGTCGGTCAGCAGCGGCGTGAGAGTCACGGTCGCGGCCAGCGAGACGGCGGGGGCGACACCGGCGATGGGCACTGTCACGTCCCAGCTCTCACCCGGGAGCAGTTCCGGCGGCGCGGCGATGTCCTTCGCCCGGACCCGCAGCACGCCGAACGGCCCCGAGACCGAGACCGCCTGCTGCCCGGAGAGCGCGGCGTTGCCGACGTTATGGATCTTGTAGGTGACGGTGGCGTCGCCCTTGCCGAACGGGTTGACCGAGCCCGCGTACGTCACGTGCACGCCCTCGATCGCGAGGTTCGGCTTCAGCTCGCCGCCGACCCGCAGCTTGATCCGGATGCCGAGCCGCCTGTCGACGTTGATGCCCTCGGCCTGGTCGGCCTGGGTGAGCGTGGTGAGGATCCCGCCGACGTAGTCACCGGGGGTGGCGTTGTCCGGAACGCTGACAGTGAAGGGGACCTGCGCGGTCTTCCCGGGCTGGATCACGACGCTGCCGGCCTCCGGCTTCGCCCAGGCGCCGATCGCGACGGACTTGGCGTCCCTGGTGAGCAGGTCGAGCTGCCCGGCGTCGGTCGTGAAGCCGTCGGCGGCGTACACGGACAGGGTCAGCGGCGCCTTGCCGCGGTTGGCGACGACCATGGCGTCCTCGACGGCGCCGCCGGGGTTGACGTTGTAGCTGTAACTGGACCGAGCCTCGCCGTAGCCGTTGGAGGCCGTGCGGACCGTCCAGGCGACGTTGCCGTCCGCCGCCAGGGCGGGGCCGGCACCGACGCCGACTGTCGCGGCGGCGGCGAGCAGGGCCAGCGTGGTGGTACGAGCACGCTTCTTCCAGCGCGTTACGGACGGGTACATGTCGGATCCTTGAGGTGATCTTGGAGGGTCTGCACAGGGGTGGCGGGGCAGGCCCCCGAAGGTGCCTACCCCGCCCGGTGGAACAGGTCGGTCAGCTGCTCAGCGCGGTGATCGTGAGCGTGGTGCGGTAGCTACCCTTCGCGATGCTGTCCGGGATCTTCAGGTCCAGGTCGGCACCGAGGCGGGCACCGCCCCGCGGGTGACCCTGCGCTGCCGCGGCGAGGGCGCTGGAGACCGAGAGGCCCTTGCCCTGGTCGTCGAGGGACGACAGGACCGGAGCACCGGCCTCGGCACCCGCGCCGGCGTCGAGCACGTACGGGTGCCAGCCCAGGTAGGAGCCGGAGAACGTCTTGTCGGCGTCGGAGAAGTCGCCGACGTTGGCCGAGATCGACCACGGCGCGAGCGAACGGCGGCTGTCCGACACGAGGATCGGGTTGATCTTGCCGGCCGCCTCGAAGAAGGTGCCGTCGCGCTCCTGGGCGGTGCCCAGGTCGACAAGGCCGTTGTAGCCGTCGATCGTCCAGCCGAACTCGCCCGGGGCCGCGTTCGGCACGATGACCTGGATGGCCTGACCGTCACCGTGGTACGGGTGCACAGTGACCTTGTCGACGACCGAACCGACCGGCTGACCCTCCGGCGTGTTGACGCAGGCGAGGCCCTTCTCGACGGCCGCGTTCGGGGCCGCGCAGGTGCCGCTGCGGACGTTGGCCAGGACCAGCTTGTCGCCGCGCACCTGCACCTTGACGTAGCTGCGGACGTGCTCCTGGTTCTGCACCGAGTTGTACCAGTACTTGCCCGGGTCGAGCGGGTCCGGGCCGTTGCCACGGATGCCGGTGCCGCTGTCGTCCGGCTTCTTGATGTCGTAGTACTTCGAGCCGGAGGCCGAGTTCGCCGTCACGTAGATGACGCCGCCCGGACCGGGGTAGACCTCGGGCGCACCCGGCTTCTCAGCCGGGTTCTCCTTCTGGCCGTTCTTGATCGAGTAGCTGCGGGTGTAGCTGTGGTCGTGACCCTGGAGCACCATGTCCACGCCGAGGTTGGAGAACGCCGTGGTGAAGTCCTCCCGCCGCTGCTTGTTGTCGGCGTCGGTCGCGTGGCTGGCCGGCGAGTAGATGGAGTGGTGGTAGACGAGCACCTTCCACTTGGCCTCGGAGCCGTGCTTCTTGATCACGTCGGTGACGTACGCGACGTGCGCCGCGTCGCCACCGGCGGAGCCGTCCGCCGGGTTGGCGTAGCTGTTGCTGTTCAGGTCGATGAACAGCACGTCCTTGTGGATGAACCAGTAGTCGCCGCCGGAACGGGTCGCCTGGTCGCCGTTGTAGTACTGCGCCGACCGGTCGGTGTTCGGGGTGAAGTGGTGCTGCTCGTAGGACTTGCCGCCGACGTCGTGGTTACCGATGGTGGCCACGAGCGGGTACTGACGCAGCTGCTCGGGGGCCAGGAACGAGGTCCACTGACCCTCGTCGTTGGCGCTCTCCACGTGGTCACCGGCGGAGACCAGCAGCTCGGCGTTCGGGTTGGCCCCGGTGGCGACCTTCAGGGTCTCCTCCCAGCCGGCCTGGTCCTTCAGCCGGTCACCGGAGGAACCGATCTGCGGGTCACCGAAGAACAGGAAGTCGTAGTCGCCCTCGAAGTCCTGCGTCTTGAAGGCGTACGTCGGGGACCAGCTGCCCTCGGCGCCGACCCGGTACGAGTACGCGGTGTTCTCCCGCAGGTTGCCGATCGTGGCGTGCCTGTTGAAACCGGTGGTGGAGGTGTTCGCCGCGCCAACGGCGTCGAAGCTGACCGCGCCGGCCGGAAACTCGCCGTTGACGATCTCGGCGGTCGGGGCGAGCTGGATCTTCTGCGCGGTGTCCGCCGAGGAGTACCAGCTCACGATGCGCTGGGTCTCGTTGGCGCCGACGCCGAGGACCACACCGGTGATCGTGGTGGACTCGGCCGCGCTGGCAGTGGCCGTCAGGCCGCTACCGAGGGCCGCGCCCATTCCCAGGAAGCCGGCTGCGACCCCGGCGACCACGCGCCGCCGCACAGGCCCGGGGGCCCGTGTCGAGGTGCTCAATGTCATCGACATTGTTCCCTTTTCGAATAGAGAAATGGATGGTGACTTCACCCGACGCGGGGAAGCAAATCCACGCTTTCGCCGCCTGGTGAACCGGCCATGAACGTGATCTTGCGAAAGCCTGCACTTCGCGAACTACTTAGCCCTACTCAGGACCCGGAAACGCGCTGGACAAACCAGATCAGCCCCATGACGGACACGGCTGCGGAAACAACGCCGGTCGCCCAGATACCGACTTTCGGCGCTCGGCGGCGAAGGACGAGCAGGAGCGGGAAAACCAGGGCGATAATCGTCAACTGAACGACCTCGATGCCGATGTTGAACACCAGCAGCGACCACAGCAGGGTCCACGACCACGCCTCGTCGATGCCCAGCGCGCCCGCGAAGCCCAGGCCGTGCACGAGGCCGAAGCAGAACACCACACCGAGTCGGATCCAGCCGGCCCGATCCAGGCTGAAGTGTCCGCGCCCCGCCGTCGTCTCCAGGTCTGTCGCGTGCTCGCCGCGTCGCCAGATGCCCCACAGGTGCCAGCCCGCGACGACGGCGATGGACAACGCGATGACCGGCTCCACGATCGACCCCGGCACCTCGACCAGGCCGAGGGCCGCGAGCATGAACGTCACCGAGTGCGCCAGGGTGAAGCTGGTGGCCGCGAGCACGATCTCCCGCAGGCGTCGCGATCCGGCGATCAGCGCCAGCAGGAACAGGATGTGGTCGATCCCGGACAGCAGGTGTTCGGCACCCAGCAGGAAGAACTCCCCGAACCGCTGGTACCAGGCCTGGCCGGTCGAGAAGGTGGGGTTGGCGGCGTCCAGCGCCGCGCTGCCGGAACGGCTGTCGATCTCGTAGGTGACGATCGTCTTGGTGCCCCTGACGTAACCCTCGTCGTCCGGGAACAGCACGCTGCGCACCTCGTGCTCGTCGACCCGCTCGGGGCAGGTCCAGTCGAGCAGCAGACTCGCGTACGGCACGCCCTCACGCTCGCCGATCGTCGCGTCGCCCACCTGGGTCGGCTGGCACGCCGCGTCCCGCGCGGTCACCGAGAACCGGTCGGAGACATACCTGAGGACCGTCGACGAGTGGCTCCCCAGTGCCGCGGCCTGGGCGCCGCTGTCATGCGCGTCGAAGGCGGCCGTGCCCGCCCGAAAGAGCGGGTCATCGTCGCCCGAATCCGCGGCCGACACGACGAGCAGGTCGTATTCGAGGTCCACCGCCGTGCGAATGTGACCCTCGTCTCCGGCAGTTATTTTCGCGTACACAGTCGACGAGAAGCCGTGTGCGGACGCCGTTCCGGCGCCCAAAAACGGGATCACCGCCGCGGCAATCCCGACAGCGGTGACGATAACGGTACGGCGGACGCGCCCCAGCATGTGACTCCCTCGGTTGGCCAGTGCACGTTGCATGGCGCGGGTGAACACCAGCCCGACCGCCGACGAACCGTCGGATAACAACGACCTCGCACGACCGGCCCCGGATAAACGGCGCAGGGAATTGAGATAGGAATACGAGGCTGCCGTCACCACTCGAAAGGACGACCACCTTTGCGCCCCCCGCTTCGGGCCGTCGCCATCCTGGCCGCGACCGCCGCGCTGGTCGCCGCCTGCGACTCCGGCGACGACTGGTCACAGCCGCACCCCGCACCCAGCGCCGTGGGGACGCTCGGCCCCGGATTCGTCGACCCCTCCACCACACCGGCCCCGGAGGCGACGATCACGCCGCGACCCGGCTCCTGGGCCGGGGTCCACCCGCCGAAGGACTACCGGGTCGTCCTGCTCACCGCCGGTGCCGACGACCCGACCAAGGCTCTCGTGACGGCGGTGCGGGAGTGGGCCGACGACGAGAACGCGGATCTCCGGACGATCACCGTCGGCAACGCCCACGATGCCGTTCCCAGCATCGCCAAGGCCATGGAGATGAACCCGGATCTCATCGTCAGCGCCGGCGGCGACCTCATCGACCCCCTCGCCCTGGTCACCCCGAACCACCTGGACGAGAAGTTCCTCGTGGTGGGCGCCGAGCTGGCCGAGCCCACCCACAACGTCACGTCTGTCGACTGGGAGGGCGCGTCGTTCCGCGGGGAAGGGCTCGGCATGTCCTCGACGTACGACCCGACGTCGTTCACCGCCGAGCGCTGCGCGGCGGCCATCCGGGCGGGCGTGGCGGCCGTCCTCAACGCCCTGACCGGGATCGTGGTCTGGCTCTGACGACGGCGATCGGGGCTGACCGTCGCGGAGTCGGCAGGGCCCGGTGCGGGGGCGCTGACCTCCGCACCGGGCTCGGCGGACCCGCACGGAGGGCACGGGTCACCGGGACTTGACCCGACGTGCGATCCTGTGCCGGCTGATCATGGCTGGGCCCATAGTGGAGGCAGGGTTTGCGTACCGCTTCGCGTATTCACCGTCGAATCGCGGCACTGGGCTTCGCCGTGGCGCTGGCGTGCGGCTCGGCGGTGGGGCTCACCGCCTCCGCCGCCGCGGCAGCGGGCTGAACCCGAAGGACCGGGTCCAGGTGACGGCCGCCGGCGGGGAGCCGCTCACCGCCACGGTGAAGACTGTCGAGTCGGATGGCTCGTCCATGTCCGTCGACGTTGATCTCCGCCTCGCGCCAGCCGGCACGGCCAGCCTGACGCTGTACCCATACGACTCCGGCCCGCCGCAGGTCGGGGCCTTCACCATCAACCCGCCCCTGGCCCTCCGTGCGGTCAACCCGCCGACGATCATCGGAGCGGCAGTGGTCGGCGGGACCGTCACCGTGGCACCGGGCTCGTGGACGCCCTCGACGACCACCTTCCGATACCAGTGGTCGGCCGACGGCGTCCCGATCACAGGTGCGACAGGTGCGACGTTCCAGATCTCCGAGGCGCTGCTCTGGAAGCGGCTCACCGTGGCGGTGACGGCCAGCCGGGACGGCTACGCCGACGCCTCCGCCGTCTCGGCCGCCACGACGGCTGTCGTCCGGGGCAGCGGGGAGCGCCCTCCGCCGCGCCCGCCGATCGGCCGCCCGGGCTCGCCGTGGTCGGATCCGCACCGGCCAGCCAGCTGATCAGGTGATCGTCGAGCACCGGTGGGCGCGAGCATTCGCGCTCACCGGTGGGCGCGGTGACCGAGGACACGGTGCACTGACTCCGCTGAGATAGTGGAATCAGTTGTGTGAGCAGAACTGGCACCGGCGAGTGACGTTGTGAGGTCCACTCTCTCGAACCGCGATCCGGGCTCCTCCGGCTCGGGCACCACCCCCGCGACTGGTGAGCCGGCACGGGCGACGGCCGCCCACCGGCAGCGCTGGGCGGTGGACACCATGGCCCTCGCACCCGACGATCAGGTGCTGGAGATCGGCTGCGGTCGGGGCGCGGCCGTCTTCATGGTCGCCAGCCGACTCACGACCGGCCGGATCGTCGCCATCGACCGGGCCGCGACGATGGCACGACTCGCGACCCAACGCAACCTGAGCCACATCAGCGCCGGCAGGGCCGAGATCCGCTGTGCCGGGTTCGAGTCGGCCGACCTCCCGGCCAGCCACTTCACCACGATCTTCGCGGTGAACGTCAGCCTCTTCTGGCTGGGCGACGCCGCGCAGCAGATCGCTCGGATGCGGGGCCTGCTGACGCCTGGGGGCCGGCTGCACGTGTTCGGCGAGCGACCCACCGCCGCGCACGCCACCGCGAACCTCACCGCGACCCAACTGCTGCTCGAGTCCCACGGTTTCGCCACCACCACATCGAGCGCCAAGCGTGGCCAGCGCCAGGTGCTGACCTGCGTCACCGGCACGCCGATCCGGTGAGCGCGGGCTGATCGCAGCGCCAACACGAGCCGGGCGGGCTCGGCGTAACGCCGAGCCCGCCCGTCCTGTGTCAGTCGAGCTTGATCACATGTGTCAGCGCTGAAGGGTCAGCAGACCCGGCCGGTACGGCAGGAGGCCGTAGTCCACGCCGTCGGAGCTGGGCGAACGACCCTGGTAGAGCAACTGTAGGTTGCAGGCGTCGACAGTCATGGTCTGGTCGGCGCTGGCGCGCAGCAGCTCACCGTGGCTGATGTCGTTGGTCCAGGTGGCACCACTGTTGACCTTGCCGGCGAACGGGTTGCTCTGCGACGCGGCCTGCGGCGTCCACGTACCGTTCAGGCTGGTGGCCGTGAACGAGCGGAAGTAGCGCCCGGTCGAGCCGATCGCCTCGACGATCATGAGGTACTTGTTCAGACCCTGCAACTTGTAGACCTGCGGAGCCTCGAACAGGTTGTTCTGCGTGTCACTCATGATGGTCGTGTAGCTGCTGCCGAAGTTACCGGGGAAGTTCCCGATCGGCATGCTGGTCCGGTAGATCTTGCCGTTGTCGCCGGCGAAGAACAGGTACATGGTCGTGTCGTCGGCGATGACCGTCTGGTCGATCGGGCCGGTGCCGGAGCCGGTGATGCTGCCGGTGAACATCGGCTGCGCCGCCGACCAGCCGTTCGGGTTGGTCGGGTTGGTCGAGGTCCGGTAGTGGAACGCCGCCCCGGCGCCCCACTGGTAGGTGAGCACCCAGATGTTCTTCGGCGCGAAGTAGAACAGCGACGGCGCGACAGTCCCGGAGTTCATCCCGGTCTGGGTGGCCGAGGCCATCTGCGACCAGTTCGAGAAGAGACTGAAGTTCATCGAACCCCAGGTCTTGCCGAAGTCGTGCGTGGTCGCGTAGACGAGCTGCTGGCCGTTGTAGGGCGCGACGGTGAAGTCCTTCAGCGACACCCAGCCCGACTTCGGGGTCGCCAACACGCCCGTCGACGACCAGCGGTACGTCGAGGGAAGGTCACACCCGCCACCCGGCGGCGGCGACGTCGGCGGCGGCGTGGTGGGGTCGCCCCCGCCGTCGACGCGGACGAGCTGCCACTGCTGGTTGGTGCCGTTCCAGTCGGCGTACTGCACGATGTTGCCACCGTCGGCGGTCGAGGCGCCCTGCACCTCCATCACCTTGTTGCTGTTGCGGTTGATCAAGCGGACGTAGCCGCTGTCCGAGTCGGCCAACCGGAACTGCTGGTTGGTGCCGTTGTTGTCGCTCCACTGCACGATCGGCCCGCCGTCGGCGGTCGAGCGGCCGGAGACGTCGAGCACCTTGCCGGACAGCCGAGACTTCACCCGGTAGTAGCCACCGCCGGAGTCGACGAACTGCCACTGCTGCTGGTTGCCGTTGTTGCGGGTCCACTGGGTGATCCGGGCACCGTCGTTCGTGGCCAGGTTGTAGACGTCCAGGGCCTTGTTGCTGTTGCGGTTGACCAACACGTACCACGCGCTCGTGTCGACCGTCGCTGCGGCAGCGGGCGACGAAACCACCGCTACGGCGGCACCGCCGACCAGCAACGCCGCCGCGCCAGCGGCGATGATGCGGGGCAACCACCAGCGTCGCCGCGTCGGCGGCGCGATCGATGGAGACCTATCGAGGGCAGACATGATCCTCCTTCAGTGACCAAAGCCAAACGGCCTGCCCGAGATGGGCGCACCGCGACACGTGCCCGGGCGCATGCGTCGAGAAAGTTAGCGCTAACAAAACGCCTGCACCCCTTGACGCACGCCTGGTTCGGGGTCGACGAAGCAGGCTTCCCCGGCAAGCCAAAGGTGTCGTCGTCCTTAGCCATCGACTGTGAGCGATAACATGCCGTTCGTCAAGACGTAACGTGCTGGGAACATCATGCGGTGGTGTGCCGTGGCCCAGGGCGCGATCACTTCCCACTGATCAACCACGGACCGCCACCCAGCCCGTCGGGGTGGGACCGCGGCCGGACCCTTGAGGACGACCGATGGGATACGTTAACATCGACGGCCACCCATAAGGACCGGCCGCTGACCCCTGGCGTCGGCGGCACCGGGACCAGGCCGTCAGCGCTTCGCGGCCCAGAAGACGTAGACCGCCCCGTACGGCACGGCCGCCGTCGCGCCGTCGACGCAGCCGCCGGCCGGGGCGACGCCACCCGAGGTCAACAGACGGCTGATGTACGCGACGTTGCCGAGAATGCCGGTGCCGCTGTGGGTCTCCACGGTCAGCAGCAGCTCGGGGATCGTCCCCGGCCGCGGGCTCTCCGCGGTCTTCTTCGCCGTGATCAGTGAGCCGTCCCGCTCGGACTGCCAGCTCGGGCCCCTGAAGTGGTGGACCCGCCCGCCCGTGCCGATGAGCTGAGCCTCCGGCACCGACGCGCCGGTGAACACACCGCCAGCACACGTGTAGGTCTGCGTTCCGCGCGTGACGACGTACGCGCCGACGGGACGCGCCCCCGCCGGCGGCTTGATCGGCGAGGCGATGCGCGGGATGTCGACCCGGCGCGCGTCGGCGGCCACGGCTGCCGGCGCGGCCACGGCTGCCGGCGCGGCCACGGCTGCCGGCGCGGCCACGGCTGCCGGCGCGGCCACGTCGGCGGCGGACGCCTGCTGGGTCACCGCGCCGATCGCCGCCACGACACCGGCCATGCCGATGACCGCGAGGGCCCGGACCCAAGAGTGAGACGTGCTGAGCATGCGATTCCTCCGCTCCAAGGGGGCGCATTCGCACCCACTTCCTTCTGCACGGACAGAATGCGCAGACCGATCAATGTTTCGCCGAATTTTGGACGGACACGTCGGTACGGGTCCCACTCGTCCTCGCCGAACCGGGCGTCGTCCCCGTCTCGGCAGCCTGCACGACCACGACTGTCGTCGTTTCGATCTGGCGGGGTTCCGTGTGCTCCGCATTGGCGATATCGGAGTTCCGAGCCGGCTCCGCCCACGACCCGATCGCCCGGCGGGAAAGATGCGGCGTCTACGCTGAATGGCTGCCAATTGTCGACCACATGGGCGGGAGCGAGAATGCAGGTCATCGACAAACTCGCGTGGGTGCACGTGACAGACGGCAAGATCCTGAGCACCAGGTCGTACGGCAAGGACGCCTGGTACATCCCGGGCGGCAAGCGGGAACAGGGCGAGACGGACCACGAGGCTCTGAGGCGGGAAATCCGGGAGGAGCTCTGCGTCGAGCTGATCAGCGAATCGATCGAGCCGATGAAGGTCTTCGAGGCCCAGGCGCACGGCGATGCTGAGGGCGTCATCGTCCGGATGACCTGCTATCGCGCGGATTACCAGGGTGACCTCACGCCCGGTTCGGAAATCGAGGAGATGTCCTGGCTCGACTATTCCGGTAGGGAGCGGTCGTCCATCGTGGATGGGCTGATCTTCGACTGGCTGCGCGAGCGCGGCGAACTCTAGATCGGCGCGGCCGGGCCGAACCGGCCGGTAGCCATTCCTTGCCGCAGGTCCGCAGCCGGCAAAATGCGACGCTGGCTCTCGTCAGACCGCGCCCCGGTCGACAAGGCTGAAGGTGGTGTCGAGTGGGGCGTCACCGAGAAACTCGACGAAGATCTCGCTCCTGGTCGGGCTCCACTGCACCGGGCCGTACTCGTCGTTGAGGATGGCGTAGGAGGGGCGTCCCTTGTCGTCCTTGCCCTCGCGAGATATCGCGAACAGGGTTGCCTTGGTCGGCCGACAGTCGGCTCCCACAAGCGACTTTTCCCCTTCCGCGTCTCTCTTGACGCCGAGACACGGTCGGTGGGCGATCTCCGGATTCACCGATTTGATCATGAAGTCGACACCTACCGGTTCGAGCACGAAGAGCGCGTCCTTGCCGGTCCCGTCGCCGACCTCAAGCTCACCGTGCGACGGCAGCGACAGGTCGCGGTCGATCTCCACAAGGTGCAGCAGGATTCGCCGCTGCCCGGCAAGGATGGCCTCGGTGGGGTCCGCGGCGGCCGACGGTGACCCTCTCGTCGGAGTCGCTGCCGGTGTGGACGCGGCGGCCGACGGACCGCCCGCTGCCGGGCTCCCCGCCGCAGTCGAGCCGGTCGGGTCCGGTTTGGCCTGGTCGTCCAGCAGTTTCGGGCCGAACAGGAAGGCCGGCACCAGCACCGCGATCACCGCGGCGACCGACCCCAGAGCGATGAGCCAGCCACGCCGACCCGAGCCCGCGCGGTCGGCCGACGGCGCCGAACCCCGCCCCTGGTCGGCACCACCGCCGGCGCGTGCCGCGCGCACCGTCGACATCTCCGCCAGACGTTGGGCCGACCCGGCGGCACCCCCCTGGTCCGCTACGGTCAACAGTCCGTCGAGCAGCTCCCGGGCGGTGGGCCGGGCGGCGGGATCCTTCTCCAGAGCCCGGGAGACCAACTCCCGCAACGCACCGCCGAGGCCGCTCAGGTCCGGCGGTTGCGTGAGGATCCGCATCGCGGTGGCGGTAGGGGAGTCGCCCCCGAACGGGTTGCGGCCGGTCGCGGCGTGAGCGACGAGGGCACCCCAGGCGAAGATGTCCGCCGGCGGGCCCACCGGGTGGCCGGACGTCGCATCGAACCGCTCCGGGGCCATGTACGAGACGGTCCCGACCACCTGGTTGGTCCGGGTGTGCTGGCTCGTCGCCTCGAACGCTCGGGCGATGCCGAAGTCGATGACCTTGATCCCACCCGGTGCGACAAGGACGTTTGCCGGCTTCAGGTCCCGGTGGATCACCCCGGCGCCGTGGATGGCGGTGAGCGCGGTAGCCACCCCGACCGCGATGCTGTGCACCTGCGCGGCCCCCAGCGGCCCCCGCTCCCGCATCACCTGCGCGAGGCTGGGACCCTCGACGTACTCCACCACGAGGTACGGCGGGTTGTGCTCCGGGTCGGCGTCCAGGACCTCGGCGGTGCAGAACGGTGGAACCTGACGGGCACGGTTCACCTCACTGCGGAACCGGCCACGGAACTCCGCGTCATGCGAGAACTCCGGACGGACGACCTTGACCGCCACCCGCCGTCCCTGCGGCGACCGGGCCAGGAAGACAGTGCCCATGCCCCCGTCGCCGAGCCGGTCGAGCACGTCGTACCCACCGAGGCGGGTCGGGTCCCCCGGACGCAAGCCGTCGCTCACGACGACTGCCCGCGGACCGTGACCGCCGCACGAGCCGTTCCGCCTATCACCCGTACCCCTTAGGTCACTCGGACGCCGCCCCGCAGCCTATCGTCAACCCACCGAACCCCGTCGATGCCGTCAAGGAGAAGCCCATGGCGACGTTCGTTCTCGTGCCCGGCGGGTGGAAGGGCTCCTGGGCGTTCGAGGCGGTGGTTCCGCTGCTGGAGCGCGCCGGTCACACAGTGCACGCCCTGACCCTGACCGGTCTGCGGCCCGACGACGACGTCGCGACCGTCGCGACCGCCAACCTCGACACCCACGCCGACGACGTGTTGCGACACCTCGATCGCGCCCACCTCACCGGCGCGACGCTCGTCGGCCACAGCTACGCCGGGATGGTGATCGCCGCCGCGGCGGACCGCGCCGACGGCCGGATCGCACGACTGGTGCATCTCGACGCCTACGTACCCCTCGATGGCGAGTCGTGCTGGTCGGCGACGAGCGAACACTTCCGGCAAGTCTTCGCGGCCGGTGCCGCGGCCACCGGCTACGCGGTCCGCCCACCCGAGGGCGGCGATCCCCGCCGACGCCCCCACCCTCTCGCCTCCTTCCTGCAAACGATCCGGCTCACCGGCGCTGCCGCCCAGGTCCCGAGACGCGACTTCGTCTACTGCTCCGGCTGGGACCGCACGCCCTTCGCCGACCTCCGTGCTCGGCTCGACGCCGATCCCGGTTGGCGAGTGCACGACCTGCCGACCGGCCACGACGCGATGCGCGAGGCCCCGGAGGCGGTCGCCGCGCTACTGCTCGCTCAATGAGGTGACTGCTTTACGAGCTTTCTCAGCGTGCCGAGGTTGTCGCGCATCCGAGCAGCGCTGCCAGGCCGACAAACTGTCTTCGAGCCTCACAGCTTTCCGACCGTGTGATCCTCGGCCCGGCGTCGAGCCACCGGCCGTGGCTGTTCCCCAGCCTGGGACCGGCGGTGCCGCTGACCTCGCCTGGAGCGTCGTCGGCCAGACCGCCTACGGCGTTCGCGACAGTGCGGCGCGATGGCCGGGATTCGATCACGATGGTGCCTTCCACGTCGCCCCAGTAGTCGAAGTCGCGACGTAGAGGATGCCCGTGGCCCGGATCTCATCGGCGTTGATGGCCGCCTGCTCGTCGGCTTCGCTGACCAGGTGCAGGTCGGGGAAGAAGTACGGTGCGTGGGTCAGCAGCCTGGTGTGGAAGCGGGCCTGGAGCCCCTGGCTGATCTCGTCGCCACGGCGCAGGCCCTCTCGTCCGGCCCAGCCTTCCAGGTAGTCGTGCCAGGGTTGCCCGCAGGTGCGCCACTGCTCGTGGTGGCTGTGCAACCAGCCGCGTTGGCCGTCGTCGGGCAGCCGGTCGAAGCTCCAGCGTGCGGTCGCCTCGTCGAACCTCTCGTAGGCCCACTCGACGACGATGAGCACGCCGCCCGGCGTGAGCGCCGCCGCAGCCCGACCCAGGACCTCGTCCAGGTCGGTGACATGGTGCAGCGAGGTGCAGGCGACGATCACGTCGACCGGCTCGCTCAGCCGGTGCTTTTCGAATTCCGTCCGGTGGTAGCCGGGTCCGGACGGTGCCACCGGGTCCACCCCCACCGCGTCGAAGCCGTGCTCCCGCATGGCGGGTACGAAGCCACCCTCCGGGCCGCATCCGATCTCCAGCACGCGGGCTGGTGCCGGTGGCAGGTGGGCGCGCACGAACGCCCAGCGGGCATCGAGCCACCGTTGCTTGGCGGTTGTCGTGTCGATCATCGGCGCGGTCCTTTCCTGATCGTTATCTGGTGTGCAGCAGGCGCACCGACAGCGGCCCGAAGATCGTCGTCAGCGCGGTACAGGCGAGCAGGAGCCAGGCGACCTGGCCGCCGGGCGTACCGCCGGACATGAGGTCCCGGGTGGCGGTCACCAGGTGGGTGACCGGGTTGACGTCGACGAACGCTCGCAGCCATCCGGGCAGGGTGGCCGGGTCGACAAAGATGTTGCTGAACAGCGACAGCGGGTACAGCAGCGCCTGGGTCAGGCCGAGCACAGCGCCGGGCGATCTCATGACCAACGCCAGCGTGGTCCAGAGCCAGGACAGGCTGATGCTGAAGAGGACGACCAGGAGCACCGCGGCGGTCACGCCGAGGGCGTTGCCGTCCGGCCGGAACCCGAGCGCGAGGCCGAGCCCGATCACCACAGCGGAGGCCAGCGCGTATCGCACGGCGTCGCCGAGCATCGCGCCGATGAGCGGGGCGGCGGGCCGGATCGACAGCGTGCGGTACCTGTCGAACGCGCCGCTGGCGAGGTCGATGCTCAGCGCGGCGCCGGTGGTGCCGGTGGTCACCAACAGTGTCATCACGAGGATTCCGGGGACCAGGTGACCGGCGTACTCGCCGGTCGATCCGCCCACGGCACCGCCGAACAGGTAGGTGAACATCACTGTGAACACGACCGGGTGGACGGCGATGTCGAAGATCTGGACGGGGGTACGCCTGATCTTGAGCAGGGCACGGCGGCCGAACGCCAGACTGGCGGTCACTGTGCCGGGCCGGGCCGGCCGCGTGCGGGTGAGCACCGCACCGGACAAGCGGGCCTCGGTGACGGTGTCGAGCGCGCTCATCCGGGATCTCCCGTCGGCGTGATGTCCACGGTGGCCGCCCTGCCGGTGATCGCGAGGAACACCTCGTCGAGGCTCGGCTGGCCGAGGGCGAACTCGGTGACCTCGATCTGCGCCCGGGACAGTTCGACCAGCGCCTGCGCTGCGGACTCCACGCTCGCAGGGCCCGCTTCCGGGAGTGGCGCGGTCAGGGCGACCGGGTCGGTGTCCAGCGCTACGCAGTCACCGAACGTCCGTGCCAGCACCTGTTCGGCGGCCGGCCGGACGGCAGGTGCGGCCAGCCGTACCCGAAGCGTGCCGCCACCGACCGCGGCCTTGAGTTGGCCGCTGGTGCCCTGGGCGATGAGCCTGCCGTGGTCGATGACGGCGATGCCGTCGGCGAGCCGGTCCGCCTCGTCGAGGTACTGGGTGGTCAACAGAACTGTGGCACCTTCGGCGACGATGCCACGGATCATGGCCCACACCCCGTTGCGGCTGCGTGGGTCCAGCCCGGTGGTGGGCTCGTCCAGGAACAGCAGGTCGGGCGTGCTGATGAGGCCGGCGGCGACGTCCAGCCGACGCCGCATGCCGCCCGAGTACGTCTTGACCAGCCGGTCAGCCGGCTCGGTCAGGGCGAACGCGGCCAGCGACTCCTCGGCCCGGTTCGCCGCGACCGCCCGGGAGTAACCGTGCAGCCGGCTGAGCAGGACAAGGTTCTCGCGGGCGGTGAGGCCGTCGTCGAGCGAGGCGTACTGTCCGGTCAGACTGATCCGGTCCCGTACGGCGGCGGCCTGGCGGACCACGTCGTGGCCGAACACCTGGGCGGTGCCCTCGTCCGGGCGCAGCAGTGTTGCCAGCATCCGGATGGTTGTCGTCTTGCCAGCGCCGTTGGGCCCCAGTACCGCATGCACCGTGCCGGCGGGGATGTTCAGGTCGATGCCGTCGACAGCGCGCGTGGCCCCGAACGTCTTGACCAGGCCGCTGGCTTCGACGGCGAGGTGGCTGGAACGGGTCATCGGATCCAGCCGTCCTCGGCGACCAGCTCGCCCTGTTCCGCTGTGACATCGCAGGCGACGGCGAAGGCGACGGCGGCCTCTGGCAGGTGCGGCGCCCCGGCCAGGGCCGCGCTCAGGATTTCCGGCGACTCCCACCGCCACATGTCCACCCAGGTCCGCTCGTCGACGCGGATCAGCCTGGTCTCGGTCGGGCCGCCGTACTGCGCTCTGATCGCCGCGATGAGCTGGCCGCGCCGTTCCAGCACGAGGTCGGCGTCCGCGGCATCGGCGGTGAACCGAGTGGTCCGGATGAGAGACATTACTGTTCCCCTTCTATAGAGTTCATTTCTAGAGCTTCACTCTAGTGTTACAGTGCACTCATGCCACTGGTCAAGAGCACCGGCAAGAAGGGCGAGAAGTCGCGGCAGACTCGGCGGCGCATCCTGCGGGCTGCGTACGAGCTGTTCGTCGATCAGGGCTACGGCGCCACCACACTCCAGGGAATCGCGGAGCGGGCCGGTGTCGCCGTGCAGACCATCTACTTCGCGTTCGGCAACAAGCCGTCGCTGCTCAAGGAGCTGGTTGACGTCACCATCGCCGGTGACGACGAGCCGATTCCCACGATGCAGCGGGCCTGGTTCCGAGCCGCCCTGGCGGCTGACACCGCCGAGGCGCAGCTGCGGGCACACGTGGGCGGCACCTGCGAGGTGCTTCAGCGGGTGGCACCGATCATGGATGTACTGCGCGCCGCCGGAGCACAGGACCCAAGCCTGGCCGGGATGTGGCAGCAGGACACCGATCCGCGCCTCGAAGTCCAAACCGCAGCCGCGCGCAGCCTCATCGCCAAGCCCGGCGCCAAGGCGGACCTGACCGTCGAACACGCCGCCGACCTGCTCTACGGCCTGCTGAGCCCGCAGCTGTACCTGCTGTTCATCCGCGACCGAGGCTGGACTCCAGACCGCTGGGAGCAGTGGGTATACGACACCCTGCACGTTCAGCTGTGCCGTTAGCGCGGGGTCGCCTGCCGGACTGGAGGAGAGCCCTTATCCAGCCGGGGTGGCTGTCACCTCAGGTGAGCGGCGAGCGGGATGTTCTGCGCCCTGAGCGCGGTGGCGATCAGGCCGGCGATCTGTCTGGCGCCGGCGGCCTCGAAGTGGGTGTGGTCGTTGCAGAAGAACGCACCGACCGCCCCCGTCGAGTAGTTGCCGTTGTTCGGGCACAGCCTGAGCGTGTTGTAGAGCGCGACGCTCTTCGCGTGCAGGTCGATGACCGGTACGCCGTTGGCGGCGGCCGCAGCCGTCGTCTCGGCGACGAAACCGCGATTGCCGACGGCGGTGCTGCCGCTGCAGGTGATCGCCGCGACCGGGGTGACGAAGATCGGCTTCACGCCTCTGGCCTTGGCAGCCGTCGCCATGACGCCGAGCAGTTCCTTGAAGCGGTTGGTGCCGACGTGTCGCGGGCAGGCCGAGTCGCCGTCGTTGATGCCGAACTGGATGATCAGATAGTCACCGGCCTTGAAACCGCTGCTGGTGTTCAGCATCGCCGCCCACCGTGCGCTGTAGGCAGTCGAGCTGAGCGTGCACTCGCCGGCCGAGTTCTTGGTGGATGTCACATTGCCCTCGTACAGCCACGTCTGGATGCTGCGACCGCCGACGGCGCTGTTCTGCACTGTGACGTTCGACGTGAGGTAGGACGCGAACTGGCTGCCCCAGCCGATCGGACAGGAGCTGGCGTTCATCATCGTGGAATCGCCGGCCATCCACACCTTGACCGGCGCGGGTGCCGGTGAGTCGGAGGGCGTCACCGGTGGCGTGCTCGGGCTGGGGCACGGCGTTGCCGTCGGCGTTGGTGTTGACGTCGGCGTTGGTGGCGACGTCGGTGTTTGCGTCGACGTCGGCGATGGCGTGGGCGTCGGTGCCGGTGGACCGGCGCACGTGACGCCGTTGAACGAGAACGACGACGGCACCGGGTTGCCGCCGCTCCACGAGCCGGTGAAGCCGAAGTTGACCGAGGCGCCAGAGCCGAGGGCACCGTTGTAACTCACGTTGGTGGCGGTCACCGCCGTGCCGGTGACCGTGACGGCGGCGTTCCACGCCTGGCCCACGCCCTGCCCGGGGGCGAGGCTCCAACCCACGGCCCAACTGGTCACCGCGTCGCCGAGGTTCGTGACGACGACATCGGCTCCGAACCCGCCGGTCCACTGGCTGGTGACCCGGTAGTCGACGGCACACGCCGGGCTGGCGGCCTGGGCGGTGGCGAAGCCGAGCCCGCCGGCCACGACGGTCAGGACCGTTGCCACAAGGACCACGAGACGCGATCGGCGAACCTTCATCGGGTCACTCCTTGCCTTGATCGGAGACGCTCGCCATCACGTGGTGGCGGTGCACGGGGAGCCGTTGAGGGCGAAACCCGTCGCTCCGACGAGCGGGCTGTCGGTGACGAATCCGAAGCTTGCCGAACCGGCGGCCGGGATCACCGCGTTCCAGGAGGCGTTCACCGCCGTGGCCGCGGCGCCGGACTGGGTGACTGTGGAATTCCAGGACTGCGTGATCCGCTGGCCGCCCGGCAGGGACCAGGTCAGCGTCCAACCGTTGACCGGGACGGTGGAGGTGTTGCTGAGCGTCACGTCGAATTGGGCACCCGTACCCCAGTCACCGGTCTTGCGGTAGCTGACCGCGCAGTCTCCGCCCGCGGGACTGGTCGGCGCGGGCGTTGTCGGCGCGGCACTCGTCGGCGCGGGACTGGTCGGCGCGGGACTCGTCGGCGCGGGACTGGTCGGCGCGGGACTCGTCGGCGCGGGCGTGGGGGACGGGGTCGTGGTCAGCGCTGCGCCGAGGACCGGGGCCAGCCGGTCGGTGATGGCCTGGTGGCCGGCGTCGTTCGGGTGCACCGAGTCGCTCAGACCGCCGGACGGCAGCCAGCCGGTGGTGTCCACGTAGAACACTCCCGCGTCACCCGCGGCGTTACGCGCCCGCACCGCCGCCTCCGTCTCCGCCGCATAGCGACCGATGAACGTCCGCATGGCGAAGAGCTTGGCGTTCGGAAACCTGGCCCGGATCCTCGTGAGGAAGGTGGTGTACGTCGACTGGAAGGCCGCGGCGCTCACGCCGTGGCTCTTGTCGTTGGTGCCCAGGTTGACAACCACGCCGTCGGCCGCGTAGCGGGAGAAGTCCCACTGGTCGGTGCCGACCTGGCCACCGGACGACATCCAGTAGCGTGTCGACTGCGCCCAGCATCCATCTGTCGTCTCGGCCAGGCACATGCCACCGATCGCGATCTGGGTGTGGTCGTAGCCGAGCCTCTCACCGACCTTGAAGCCGTAGTCGGTCACGGCAAGCTGACTGCTCGTGGCGCCTGCGGTGATCGAGTCACCGACGAACTCGACAAGTTTGGGGCGGGCCGGCGGCTGGAACGTTCTCGCGCCCGAGTCGAGGATCAGCCCCTGGAAGACCGCGTCGCCGGTGTAGGAGCCGGCCACCTGCCGGTAGCTGACGATCAACGTGTGGTTGCCGGCGGCCAGGGCGGTCGGCGTCAGGTTGATCGTGCCGGAGCCGGTGAAGGACGTGAACGCCCTGCCGTCGATGCTGGCCCACAGCTGGATGGTGTTGCGCTGCCTGAGTTTCACCGTCTTGCCGGTGAATCCGACCCGCAGGTACGCGCCGGCCCAGTAGGGCACGTACGCCGAGGTGTTCGTCTTGTTCCACCGGCCGACGAAGCTGATGTTCGAGTCGGTCGGCGTGCCGTCACCGACCGCGGCCTGGGCGCTGAGGACTGGCAGACCTGCGGCGAGCACCCCGGCCGCGACGGCGATGAGCGCCGCGGTACGCGTCTTGGCCAGCGTGTTCACGAGTGCCGCGAGTCGGGTGCGCGGACGCACCAGACGATGACCATGTTCGAGGGAGCGAATCTTCGTCATCGGATCGGGTTCCAGCCGTCGTTGCCGGCCAGATAGGCGGTGGGTGTGTACTGGGTGGCGGTGGAGGCGCTCATCTGGGGCCGGTTGGCGTTGATGCCGGCGCCGGCCCCGGTGCTGCCGTACTCGGCGAACCGGGCGGTCCTCCACGAGAAGCCGGACATGTCGGTCCAGGGATCGGTGCGGATGTGTGCGCCCATCGTGACGCCCCGGTAGAGGACCTGCCCGCGGGCGTTGACGTCGCCGCTCGGGTGCCAGGGCCGGCCCAGATAGACGGTCCTGGCGGGAGCGTTGCTGGTCAGCGTGGTGCCCCAGAACAGGAAGCCGAACTTGTTGTTGATGTCGGTGGACGCGGCGGTGAGGTAGCCGTTGTTCGACGACGAGCCCCGGGTGAGCGAGTGCACCGTGCCGTTCTGGAAGACCATGGTGCCCCGGCCGAAGATGAAGTCGACGTCGCCCTCCACGTAGGAGTTTCGAACGTAGAGACGCCGGACCGTACTGACACTTGGTGCGTTGACCAGCAGGGTGTCCTGGTTGCCGAGAATGCGGACGTTGTCGAACTGCACCCGGTCGCCGGAGGTGTGCACGGCGACGGCCTGCTCGGCGTCGAGGTTGTTCGCGGCCTCGTTGAAGTCGTTCGACATGGTCAGATTCTTGATCGTGGTGTCGTTGGCGTTGACGAAGACCGAGGCGCTGCCGGACGTGCCGTACGTACCGCCACCGGGCTTGGTCTGGCCGGAGGCGTGCCCTTCGACGATCACCACCTGGGCGGCGGAGCCGCCGGCGCCGGCCAACGTGAGGTGGGGCTTGTTGGCGGGAATGGTGACCACACCCCGGTAGGTGCCGGGTTTGATGGTGATGGTGACCGGAACGCCGTTGTTCGCCGCGACACTGTCGATCGCCGCCTGCACTGTCGTGTAGTTGCCGCTGCCGTCGGCGGCCACGGTGATGGTCGTGGCCGCGGACGCGGGAGAGGCCATCGGAACTGCGGCGGCGAGCGCGCACACCGTCACCGCCGCCACCGAGCGCAAGCGAAGAATCCTGCCGGATGTGGTCATAAGCGTTCTCCGATCCCACAGGCCCTCCGCCGAAGGTCACGCAGGCCGGCAGACGACGACATAAGTTAACGCTAACATCGACAAACGGAAATATAAAGATGGGTACGACCAGGCCCTGGATCGTCCGGGATCGACGCGGACGAGGACCCGCGCGGCTCCACGTGCCCACCAGCGCACCCGCCTCCGGCACGCGGCCTAGCAGGCGGTGTTCTGCCTCGGCAGGTGCCCGTGCACCAGGTACGCGGTGACCATGCCGGTCAGGCAGGCGTTGGCCTGACCACTGAGCAGAGGCACGTGTGTCTGCTTGTCCACGGTGACCAGCCGGGAGCCGGTGATGGACCGGGCCGTCGCGATCGAGTTGGCCGGCGGCACCGAGGCATCGCGCCGCGCGGCGACGACGAGCGCCGCCGGCGCCCGGTTGCTGGCAAGCGGCGGGGTGTTGTCCTGACTGACCGACCAGAAGGCGCAAGGATTGATGTTGGCCATCGACGGGCCGAAGACGGGATAGCGGGCGCCGAGGCGGGCCAGGTCGTGGCGGTAGGTCGCCAGGTCGCGCGGCCACGCGTTGTCGCCGCAGCGGAAGGCCATGTTGACCGCTGTGTGGTTGTCCGCCGGCACGCCCGGGGTCCCGGGCAGGGCGGCCGGTCGCGGGTCGAGTGGGATCGGCGGCGGCGTGCGGGCGAGGATGGCGGCCAGGTTGGTCGCGACCACCGGCCACAGATGCTCGAAGTACGTCGCGATGACCGTCAGGGAGCCAAGCTCGCCGGTGGTCCAGGCGTGATCTCCGGCCACGATCGGCTCGATCGCCGCCTCGGCGAAAGCCTGTCTCAGGGTTTCCGCGACCTCGGGCGGTGTCGCGCCGAGCCCGAACGCCGCGCTGTTCTCGGCGAGGTACGCGGTGAAAGCGGCGTAGTTCTCCTCGAAGGCCGGGATCCGGTTCAACTCGTAGGGACGCCAGGCGAGGTCGTAGTTGACCGGGCTGTCCAGCACGAACCGGTCCACCCGGTGCGGGAAGAGTGTGCCGTACGCGACGCCGAGCATCGCCGCGTACGAGCCCCCGAGGAAGGACAGCTTCCGCTCGCCCAGGCTTGCCCGGATGACGTCCATGTCGCGGGCGGCCTGTGCGGTAGTGGCGAACGGCAGCGCCCAGCCGGCGTGCCGGGCGCAGGCGCGGGCGTACTCGCGAGCTTCGGCGGCGGTGTCCTTCAGGGATTGGTATGTCGCGGTGCGCACCCAGTAGCCGCCCGGCTCCTCCTCCGGCTGGCCACAGGTGATCGGAGTACTGCGTTCGACGAAGCGCATGTCGAACCCGACGATGTCGTACCGGGCGCGCACCGCGGGATCGACGATGGCGGCGAGGTTCAGCGGCTCGGGGACACCGGCACCACCCGGCCCGCCGCCCGTGGTCATCAGCACACCGCGGCGAAGCGCCGGGTCGGTCGCGGGGAGGCGAGAGATCATGATGTCGATCGTTGGGCCGGCTGGCCGCGCATTGTCGAGCGGCACCTGGACGGTGGCGCAGCGCAGGCGCGTGTCATCGACACCTGGGCAGGCCCGCCACGAGAGGGTCGCCCCGCTGGCCGCTCGGGCTGGGGCGACGGTCATGGCCAGACAAGCGACAACGACAGCGGCTATCGCGCGCATTCACGCCCCCCGAGAATCGATTCGCGTTAATCTATGTTGTACACGCTAGGGCGCAGGTCCCCCCACCGCAACGTGGCTCTTCGGCGCCGCTCCGCGCGCCCCTGGTCGCCGCTCGCTCGGTAGCTGGATCGGTCCGGGCTCGCCCGGCTCCGCTCGCCCCGCCGCGGGCCGGCCAGGGGCTCTGACACAGACCTAGGGCTGGACGTCGTTGGAAAAGTTGATCCGGACTCCCGTGTTGCGGTATCCGGCGCGACCGAAAGCGGCCGCCATAGGCGCATTGCCCATGTCGGTGGTGGCGGTGATGCGCGACTCCCCGTTGGTCGCGTGCAGGCGGGTGATCTCGGCGAGCACCTCGTCCACGTAGCCGCGCCCGCGGAACTCCGGCACCACCCCGAGATAGCCGACGTTCACGTTGTACGGGGTCGCGGAGGGAATCGCCATGCCCGCCACCTCGCCCTCGCGCGTGTAGGCGATCCGCCACCACTCCCGCTTGCCCGGCGCCGCGAGATAGAAGTCCATTTCTTCCTGCGCGGCCGCGTCCACACCCTTGAGGGCCAGGGTCGCACGGGTCTGGGCATCCAGGCTGCCCTCGGCGATTCTCCTGAACAACCCGAGGAAATCCTCGTCGGAGGCTTCGGTGAACCGCAGCCTGCCGGCCGCTGGGGGCACCCCGTCGGCGGGTGCCCACTCGAACTGCAACCGCTCCACCTCGCGGGTGAGGCCCGCCGCATCCGCCGCCGCCCGCCGCCACCTGACGGCCGCCAAGGTGGCCGGGTCGTCACGCCAGCCACCGGTGACCTTGATCCTGTACTGCACCGGCTTCGGGAACCCGGCCAGCGCGGCCCTGATCAGCTCGGCGGCGACGGCGACGCGGTCGCCCACGGCTGGATCCACGTCGAGGCAGTCGAGCGCGACCGGATGCGGGCTGCCCTTCGGCCCCCACCACAATGCCCGTCCCACGACCTGGCCGTCGTGCTCGGCGATCCATGTCCATTCCGGCCGGTACATGTCCTCGGCCAGTTCGGCCCGGTAACGGTCGGCGGGGATCCACCCAACGGGCTCGGTCACGATCCACGGGGTCACGCGGTCGAGGTCCGCGGGGGCGATGGCGCGGTAGGAGATCACGTGCAGAGGCTAGCTCCAGTGCCTCTGGCCCAGGTCCCTGCGGACTCAAGCGGATCTCTGAGGAGGGCCGGGGCTCGGGGCGGAGCCCTGAGCGGAAGTGCTACTCAGCGTCAATATCTTCGTCAGTCTCGACGGCGTCGTGCAAGGACCCGGAAATCCCGACGAGGACCGCTCCGGCGGCTTCGACCGTGGCGGGTGGCTCGTCCCGCACGCCTCGACTGACAACGGCGCTCGACCGGCTTCGAGGCCCTGATCTCCGGCTAGGTGTTCTGTGCATAGACGTTGGCGACGGGTCGGATCCGCGTCAATCGCAGTAGGAGGAGTCGACCCCGCCGGGTCGGTGCTTGGGCAGGTTCTCGTCACTGGCGGCCAGGTCGGCGTCATACGCCACCTGCCAACGACTCCGGTCCGGCCCGGCATTGTCCGGGTCGCTCAGGAACTCCTCGATGCCTTGAGCGAGCAGGTGACACAGTCGTGAGTCATCCTTGCGCGTGCCGACACCGTATTTCTCATCGTGGATCGGCGAGCTCTGGTGCTCCCAGAACACGGGGCCGGCCGCCATGTCCGGGTACTTGGCTTTCGAGTAGGCCCGCAGGATCGTTTCGTCGGTGATGGCGCCGAGGATGGGGTCGTCGCTCTTTCCGAACCTGTCGAAACAATCCGACTGGTCCAGGACTCGGCCCTGGCCCCGCATGTAATCCGGTGCTGTCGTGCCCTTGCTCAAGCAGATCCGGTCAGAGGGAAAGGCGTTCGGATGTTCGCGTGCGAACGTCGGATCGTCCTTGTAATACTGGTTGAGTTTGACCTCGGAGTACATGACGCCCGATTGGTCGAGGAAATACGGCCCGGCGAAGTTCACCACCTCGCGACGCTTCTTGGTCGGATCGACCGAACTGATCCCGTCCATGGAGAAGTTGGCGACCACCAGATCGACCTCCCCGTCCACCAGCGCCCGCTCCCGCTGGTCCGGGGTCAAGGGCTTGAAGACCGGGGAGAAGTGGTATTTTTCGGCCAGGAAGTTTACCAACCGCACGTCGAAGCCGGTGGCGTCGCTCGCCGAGCAGAAACCGGGGCAGTTGCTCCAGCCGGGCAGAATACCGTTGATCCCGACCGACACATCGCCACGCAGATAGAAGAATGCTTCGTATTTGTTGACCGTGGCTATCGCACCGGCGCTGAGCACGAGTGACACTGCCAGTGGTCCCAGCTTGCGGAGAAGGGCTCGCTTCACGGTCGACCTTCCAGGTCCGTCTCCGGTAGGGCCGCGGGAAAAAGCGCGGACGAAGCCACTGCTCCCAGATATCCGATCACCGCGACGGGTACGGCCGCGACAGCCGCGTACAGCAGGTACCAGTCGAGCCACCACAGCACGAGGACGCAGCCCGCCGCCGCGACGACACCCGCGGCGATCCACCATGCGTAGGTCAGCTGAGCCAGAAACCGTCTCGGGTAGTTGGCGGAGACCTCGCCCACGTTGATCTCGACGAGGAGCGCCTCTGCGCGCGCAGCGATCATCTTGCTGTCGTCGTGGCGGAGTGCGGCAACCGCCTCTCTGATCAGGCTTTGCACCACCGGGTTCGCGGCGGCGTACGAGGTCGCCAAATCGTTCAGGGCGGTCAGCCGGGTGGGGGTGTCAGCATGCTCGGTCAGAGTCGTCAGTGCCGGGGGCATCCGGTGGGACTCATGGGCGCGATTGGACACCAGCGCCAGCCCGTCGATGTTCTCCGACCGGTGCAACGACGGCCTCGGCATCGCACTCGATGCCAGCTCGCGCTCAAGATGGGGAAAGATATCAGAGATTGACAGCAGTGGACCGGTGCCGTCGACCCCGCGGTTCAACAGCCTGATCAAGGCGCCGGTGAAGGCGGTGTGACGACCACCTTTGGGTGCCACGGCCCGATGGTTCGGTCCGACGGCCGCCAGGGTGGCGGTGCCGAAGATCTCCAGATGCTCCGCCCCCATCGCCTCGGGCGCGGCCAGGCCCGCGTAACACGTATCGATGACCACGATGCGCAGCGGAGCCGGACTCTGCCGCACGATGCGGCGGATGTCGTCGAAGGCCAGTGACCAATATCGCCATGCCGGGTGGTTCCGGTCGGTCTTGGGCAGAGCGATGAACAGTTCGTTGCCCACCGCGTCGCCACGCACCGCGTGGGAGGAGAGGTATACGAGCAGAACGTCCGTCGCGTCTTGAGCCGCCGCATGGAGCCGCGTGAGGATATCGTCCGGACCGGTGGCATCCTCACCAAAAATCTTGGTGCACCGGCTGGGAAGAAAGCCGCCATAGTTGGCATCGGTCAGCACACTCGCCAGGTCATGTATGTTGTTCCGAACGGCGCTCAACGGATGATCGGCGAATTCGCCCTGGAATTGGGAGGTGCCGATCAGGACCAGTTGTGACTTCTCAGGAACCGGCAGGCGCATCGTCTTCCTCCGCCGAGCGAATCTGCTTCGTCGGACTGGAGCTGGTCTCCGCACGCAGGAAGAGCTTCGTCAACTCAACTGCATCGGTGGTCCGATTGACCTTGACCTCCTGCGATCCGCCGGATCTGGTGGTGATCTTCAGGACGATGTCCGAACCGCGGCGGTTATCGCGCACTGCCAGGTACTCACAGATGGACTTGGCCAGGACCGAGGCAGCAGCAAGCGAGGCGACGATGAAATATTCCGCTCCCATCGTTTCGGACGGAATGTCGCCGGGACGGAGCTTCATCTGCGCCCGGAGATCTTCTTCCCGCTCCAGCCATGCCCAGAGGGCGCTCGTTTCGTCCGAGGCGGCCTCGTCTGTTGCCGTGATCATCAAGTCCACGTTGCCAACTTCCCGTTCGACTCGGCGGTGGGCTGCGCCACTCCGTCAGGGGACGCGTGCTGGAGGAGGCTACCTTCTTAACCCAGCCCGTGTCGGCACACATCGCAGTCATATTTCAATCATTGCCAAAGGCGGGGGAAGCTGTTGTTCCGGATCTCGCACAATGATCGACACGCTGACGTCCGGTACGCCGTGCCAAACCTGTTGCATTATGGTGACCTTGGTGGACGTGACTCTCCCGCAGGGAGACGCGCTCAGCCAAGCGGAGCGGCGTACCGGTTGAGTAGATTGGCCGCGATGCCATCGCGGACGGCCTCCCAGGATGCTCGTCACCAGTGGGAGACGCAGATCTTCCAGCGCATGGCGGACGGCACCGCGAGGCGTCACCCGCCAAGCGCGTCATTGGGTGGCCGCAGGGCCTCGGCCCTCCAGGGTTATGTCCGGTTGACGTGTCAGCACTCGGAGAACAGCCCCTAGCCGCACGGTGCGCGAAATGCCGCGCTGAGGCGAGGCGAGGCGAGGCGAACAAGCTGATGCAACCGTGAGCAGTCACCGAGCAGTCAGGCGTCCACAAGGGACAGCAAGCAAAAGAGCCTGGCCCGCGTCTCCGCAGGTCAGGCTCTTTTGATCTTGTGCGCCCGAAGGGACTCGAACCCCTAACCTTCTGATCCGTAGTCAGATGCTCTATCCATTGAGCTACGGGCGCTCGCTCGTGCTCAGCCAGTCTACACACCCGGCTTTCGCGCGGAGACTCCGGGATTCGAACCCGGGAGGGGCTTTAAGACCCCAACCGCATTAGCAGTGCGGCGCCATAGACCAGACTAGGCGAAGTCTCCCCGGTGATCCGCAGACCACCGCGCCCGAGAATACAGGTCGCCCCCCACTGGGAGCAAAACGACTTCCGGGGTACGCCCACCGCAGCCGCCCGCCCCCGTGTTTCGGCGCTGTGCGGCGGCGTGATCGGGACTACGCTCCATCGATATGCAGGAGCAGCCGCCGAGCGAGTCGACCCGTCGAGAGCCTGCTGAACGGGCGCGTCGGCGCTCCCCGCGGCCCACCTTCACACCGCCGACCGCCGCCGAACAACCCGAGAAGGCAGCGGCACCACCGGCGCCCGCTCCGGCGAGCCCGCGCCCTCGACGGGCCAAGTCCGCCCCGGCGGTGCTCTTCCAGCCACCGGAGCCGGACCGCCCGCTACCTCGGCAGCCGGACCGCTTGTCGCCCTCGCCGAGCGCCCCGCCGACCACCGATCAGGCCGGCCCGCCCGACCAGGCCCCGCCCGCCACCGACCAGGCCGGCCCGACCGGGCAAGCCCCGCCCGCCACCGACCAGGCCGGCACACCGGAAACGACCCCTGCCGCCGAACAGGCCAGCCCACCGGCAGGCGGCCGGCAACCATCCACCGCACCGCCGGCCCGCACGCCGACGGCCCGCGCCACCCCTCGTAAGGCCAGCGCCCGGAAGACCGCGACGTCGACCGCCACGGCCCCGGCCGGCCCCGCAGTCGCCGGCACGACGGACGGCCCGACCGGGCAAGCGCCAACCCCGACCGAGCAACCCACGACCCCGTCCAGCGCGACGACCGCCCCGACCAGGCGGGCCGCGCCGCCCAAGACAGCCGCGCCGACCAAGAGCGCCACGCCAACCAAGAGCGCCGCAAAGAAAGCCGCGCCGACCAAGAGCGCCGCCCCGGCCAAGAAAGCCACCCCGACCAAGCGGGCCGCGCCGACCAAGACAGCCGCCCCAACCGAGGAGGCGACCAACCCGGCCACACAGGCCGCCACCCCGGCCAGTCACACTGCCTCGACGGCCAGACGCGCCGCGACCCCGCCCCGAAGCGCCCCAGCCTCGGAGACCACCTCAACGCCACAGACCACGGCGACCCCACCCCAGAGCGCCCCACCCACCGAAACCACCCCAGCAACACCGACCGCGGCCATCCCAGCGCTGGTCGGTGACCCGGTGCCGGGGCGTACCCCGGAATCGGAGTTGCGGGCGGTCGCCGCCCGCGTGCTCGATCATCCGGGCTTCGCGCCGGAGCTGTTGGCGCTGGCGGCGGTGCGGTCGCTCGGGCCCGGCGCGGCCGACTGGGCCGCGCGGGTGCGCGACAGGTATCCGGACGCTCCGGCGGACGGTCTGGCCCGGCTGGTGACCCGGCGGTATGTGCGGGCGGCGGGTGCGGGTGGGGCGACCGCGGCGCTGGCCGGGTTCTTCGCGCCGCTCGCCGAGTTGGCCTCGGTGTCGTGGACGCAGGCGAACCTGGTGTTGCACCTGGCTGCGGTGTACGGCAAGGATCCCGCGCATCCCGATCGGGCCGTCGAGCTGCTGGTGCTGACCCAGGTGCATCCGGACGCGGGCAGCGCACGGGAGGCCCTGGCCGCGGCGCAGACGGCGGGCGATCCGGTCGAGGGGGCCTGGCCGCGGGCTGCGGAGGCGGCCTGGCGGTTGGCCGCGCCGCTCACCGCGCAGGCCGGTGGCTGGGTGGCGTTGCGGCTGGTGGCCCGGCTGTTGCCCGGCGCGGCGGTGCTCGCGGCGGCGCTCGGTGACGCGGCGGCGGCCGACCGGCTCGCGGCCCGGACGGTGGCGGTCTACCGGCCGCGCTGACCGGTCAGAGCCAGTCGAACCACTCCCGGGGCAGCGACGCGTAGCCGACGAAGGCGACGACGTCGAGCAGGGTGTGCGCGATGATCAGCGGCAGCACCCGCCGGGTGCGCAGGTAGAAGAGGCTGAAGATCACGCCCATCACCGCGTTGCCGACGAACGCGCCGAAGCCCTGGTAGAGGTGGTACGAGCCGCGCAGCAGCGCGCTGGCCGCGATGATCGCGGCGAGCCGCCACTGGAGTTGGCGCAGCCGGGTGACCAGGTAGCCGACCACTATCACCTCCTCCAGCACGGCGTTCTGCACGGCGGCGAGGATCAGCACCGGGATCGCCCACCAGACCGGCGGCAGCGCGGCCGGCACCAGCGTGGCGTTGAGGCCGAGCTGGGCCGCGACGAAGAACAGCGCCAGCCCGGGCAGGCCGATCAGCGCCGCCAGGCCGGCGCCGCGGGCCAGATCCTGGCCGGGCCGCCGGGCGTCCACGCCGAGGGTCCGCGCCGGGTCGCCGGGGTCACGGCTGAGCAGGTGTACGGCGAGCAGCACCGGAAGCAGCGCGAACACGATGCCGAGCAGTTGGTACGTGAGGTCCAGCCAGGGCCGGGGCGACGCTGAGGTGTTCAGCGAGGCGGTCTGTTTGGAGAGCGGACCCTCGGCGGTCAACTTCGCGATGATCGAGACCAGCGCGTAGACCGCCGACTGGCCGAGGGACAGGCCGAGGACCAGCAGTGTTTCGGTGCCCAGCAGGCGGCGGGACACCGGGCGGGTCAGCGCAACTGTCACCGCACCACTCTGCCCGACGACGGGTACCTGTGACACGACTGACCGGCCAGCATGAGCCGATCGCACATTCTGTGCGACCGGTCGACACGCTCCGTGGAGATTCTGTCGGTGCCCGATCCGCTGCCGACTGGAGGAGGAGCGCCCGTGGACAACCTCGCACGGTTGCTGAAGGAGAGCTGGACCTTGGTCGAGGACGATCGGGCTCGGTTGAGCGCCCACTTCTACGCCCGGGTGTTCCTGCTCGACCCGGCCCTGCGGCACCTCTTTCCGGTGCAGATGAGCGGCCAGGGCGACCGGCTCCTGGAAGCGATCATCACGGCGATCCACTCGGTCGACGACCCGGAGAGCTTCGACGAGTTCCTCCGGGCGTTGGGCCGCGACCACCGGAAGTACCACGTCGACGAGCGGCACTACGCGACGATGGGCGTCGCGCTGCTGGACGCGCTGCGCAGCATCGCCGGAGACGGCTGGAACCTGGAGTACGACCAGGCGTGGCGGGAGGCGTACGGTGCGGTCGCCGCGTTGATGGTGGCCGGGGCGACAGACGACGACGGCCCGCCGTTCTGGCACGCGGAGGTGCTGACCCACAAGCGGTACGGCCCGGACACCGCCGTGCTGACCTGCCGGGCGTTGCAGCATCCACTGCGTTGGAAGGCCGGGCAGTACGTCAGCCTGGAGGTGCCACGCCACCATCCCAGGGAGTGGCGGAACTACTCGGTGGCGAACGCCCCGAACGACGACAACGTGCTGGAGTTCCACGTGCGGTCGCCGGGGGCCGGTTGGGTGTCCGGCGCGCTGGTGCGTCGGGTGCGGCCGGGTGACCTGCTCCGCCTGGCGGCGCCGATGGGGTCGATGACCCTGGACCGCACCTCGGAACGGGACATCCTCTGTGTGGCCGGCGGGGTCGGCCTGGCACCGATCAAGGCGCTGGTGGAGGAGTTGGCCACCTGCAACCGCGCCCGCTGGGTGCACGTCTTCTACGGTGCGCGACAGGCAGCCGACCTGTACGGCCTGGCCGGGTTGCGGGAGTTGGTCGCCGCACACCCGTGGTTGTCGGTCACCGCGGCGTGCAGCGAGGACCCGGACTTCGACGGTGAGCTGGGCGACATCCCGGATGTGGTGGCCCGGTACGGCCCGTGGACCACGCACGACTGCTACGTCTCCGGCTCGGCCCGGATGGTCCGGTCCACCCTGCGGGTGCTCGCCGCGGACGAGGTGCCGCCGCCGCACATCCGCTACGACACCTTTGGTGACCTCTAGACGTTCCTCCCCCCACACCGGGGCGCGTGCCCCCGCCCCCTGGGGCACGCGCCCCGGTCCCTTCCTGGTCAGTAGCGCCAGGGGTGCCCGGTCTCGCGGTATTCCTCGACCGGCACCAGCGGCACGCCGGGTGCCATCCGGTCGACGTAGAGCCGGCCCTCCAGGTGGTCGATCTCGTGAGCGACGAGCCGAGCCATGCCGAACTCGAACGACGTGATGATCCGGCTGCCGTCCCACTGGGCGTGCTCCACGTCCAGGCGCAGCGGCCGGGGCACCAGACCTCGGTGATCGAAGAAGGACAGGCAACCCTCGTACTGCTCGTCGGTGTCCGTGGCGGCGTCGACCACCCGGGGGTTGAGCAGCACGACCGGCTCGGCCGACCGGTCCGGGGGCCGCACGACTGCCGCGGCCCGACCGATGCCGAACTGTGGGGCGGCGACGCCCACCCCCTTGTTGAACGGGTGCAGCTCGTCGAGCCGGGCCAGGGCCGTGGTGAGCCGGTCGACGACGTCCCGCGCGACCTGCTCCTCCGCTGGCAGGTCGAACGGGCGGGCGGGCTGGCGGAGCAGGTCGGCGCCGCGCTGGACGATGCCGAGGCCGCGCATCCGGTCGCTGGGCCGCACCCGGACACCGCCGGGGCCGGGGTCTGGTTCGGTGTCCGGACGGGCACGGAAGCGCCACTGCATCCGGTAGCGGGCGTTCAGCGGCGGGTCGTCGGTCTGCCATTCGTAGATCGCCCGGTCACCCTCGTCGTGCCGTTGCGGTGCCGTCCGCAGCGGGCCTTCCTCCGCGGAGAGCGAGGTCTCCTCGCCCCAGACCTGCGGGTCGAGCGCGGTGGGCAGGTCCAGGCGTACGGCGAGGTGTCGGGTGGGTAGCCGGACGGCCCGCTGGAACCAGGGCCCCCACTTCTCGTGCCCGACGCTGTACGCGTACTCGATGGTGGCCCGGTCGCCCGGATAGAGCGGGAAGCGCCGTTCGCCGTTCTCGAAGAGCAGCCAGATCTCCTTGAACGCGTCCCGGTCGTGCTTGGCTCGCCAGTGCATCGGCTCCGGGTCGCCGCTGCCGTCGTCTCGATGGGCCTGTAGTTGCAGCTCGGCGAACGTGAGCTGGTGCTCCCGGTGGTGTCGGTTGGAGCGGCCGGGATCGTTGGGGAAGCGGTCGACGGCGACCCGGACCAGGTAACGGGTGACCGGCTCGGTCCCCGCGTTGTACAGCTCACGGTGGATGACGCACCGGTAGCCGGCGTCGGTGTGGGTGAGGGTGGCGAGTTCCCGTTCCACGACGAGGCCGGTGCCGGGCGGCAGCCACTGGCCGGGCTGGTGCGACTCGCGGTGCGGCTGACCGCTGCGGGCGTGCCGCAGGTCGTCGTACTCCCGGAAGCGCTGCCAGATCGCGCCGTTGGCTTCCAGGACGGCCTCGGCGCGGCGGGCGAAGTCCTCGGTCGGACGGTGCCGGCGCCCTTCGACGTGGCTCACGTAGGACGGGTCGAACCCCATGAGAACTGCCAGTTGTTTCTTGGACAGCCCACGCCCGGTCCGTTGGCGGGCGAGCTCGGCCGCGAAGGATTCGGCAGCCCGTTCGAGGGGTGAGGTCGTCATCAGCTTCCTCGCGGCCGGGGCATTAAGTTTCACGTTCTGTGCGTGAGCGCACACGCATCTGGCATGTTTTCGACACACCGCTTGACAATTCACCGATGACCATCGATCGTGCGGTTCCGTTTCCCAGGGCCGACTCCGGGTAGTACGCGAAGCGCTACCCCCGTCGGACGTGGGGCCATCTGCGTCCAAGGTGAGGCTTCCCTTACGGCCGAGGGGATGGTTAGGCTAGCCTTAGCTCAGGACGGCACTGGTTCGTCCGCCGGGGCGCACTCCTCGGTCACGCAGACGGGGGATGACTCAGGTGACAGCGGTGATGCCGAGGCGGGACGCCATCGCCACGCCACTCGCCTCCGTCACCGCGGCGCTGCGGGCCATGTTCGGCACCGACGATGTTCCCGGGCTGGCCCGGGGCCTGGTCGTCGATGACGAGTTCGGCTGGGCGCCCGCCACCACCCTGCTCGACGGCAGTCGGCTGCCGGAGCTGCTGCGCGGCGCCGCCGTCCGCTGGGGTGGCACCCCGCACGCGTGCGCCGCGCTGGCCTGGAAGTCGTACAGCTACTGGGCCGCGCTGCCGGTCGTGCTCGGCTGGGCCTCCGCCCGGCGGGTGCCGCTGCTCTATCCGGCCGACATGCTGATCCACTTCGAGGACCACCGGCAGTTGCTCACCATGGGCCTGCGTCGCGGCACCGCTGTCGCGGTGTTGCCGAACGACCCGTTGGCGCTCGCCGGCCTGCCGGAGGTGCGGGTCGTGGCCGACGAGGCGGAGCTGCTGGGCGCACTGCGTGCCTCCCTGCTCGACGCCCACCTCGTACCGCTCATCACGGCGATCCAGTCGGAGGTCCGGGTGGGCACCCGGACGCTGCTCGGCTCGGTCGCCTCCGGCATCGCGCACGGCATCCTGCGGGCCGCGGACGGCCTGCCCGGCTCAACGGTGCAGAGCATCGACACCCTGCTCGGCGCGCTCGACCTGGCCGATCTGATCGAGCTGGTGCCGGGGCCGACAGGTGAGCCGACAGTGCAGCGGCGCACCTGCTGCCTCGCCTTCACCCTGCCCCGCCCGAAGGTCTGCCAGGGCTGCTGCGTCCGCTAGCCGCTCGTCGGCTCAGTCGGTGAACGACCGGACGTCCCACACCCACACACCGCCGGTGAAGCTCGGCTGGATCCCGGTCAGCTCGGTCATCCCCCGACGCAGCGCGGTCTCGTGCTCGTGCGGCCCGAGGATCACCACACCGGCCCGCCAGAAGCGCAGGTCGTCGACAGCGCGGACCCGTCCCTGCGGGGTGATCGGCGGCACCGCCCCGGTACGCCTGATGGTGGCGAAGAAGCTGCTGGTGGGGCGGGGTGGGGCACCGAACAGCGCGACGCGCGGGGCCTCGGCGTTCGGACGGGTGTCCGGGCCGAGGAAGTAGCCCCGGGCCAGCGGCATGTCCAGCCGGGTCCGCGCGGACCACCGCAGTGGCTCCGCGTAGGTGGTGTCCGGCAGCGGCAGGGTCACCACACTGCGCCCACCTGCCACGTACGGCCGCCAGGCGCCACTTGTCACAAAGGTGGGGACCGGGTCGAGATGGGTCACCGGCAGTGGAGTGGGGACGATCGGCAACAGGGCCATCGTGAGCACCGTGGCGGTGACGAAGCGGACCTGCCCCCGGGCCGCCGGGTGCGAGTCGGCCAGTTCGCGGGCGCGTTCAGCGCCGTAGGCGAGGAGCAGCCCGATGATCGGGGTGATCGCCAACGCCCACCGCGTCGGCACCACCGAGTGCAGGATCGGCAGGTTCTCCAGTGCCGCCCAGGGGCCCGGCACACCCGTACCCCGGTTGTCGAAGCGGACCTCCCGACCCAGCGAGAGCACCGCGAAGAGCAGCCCGAGCCCGGCGAGCGCGAGCACCACGACCGAGCGCCGCAACCACCAGACCAGGCCGACCACCAGCACCACGAGCGCCCAGCCGAAGAAGCTGTTCTCCTCGGTCGGGTTCTTGGCCAGGCCCGCGGCGGTGCGCGGGCTGCCGGCGAGGGCCTCCCGGGAGTACGCGACGAACGACGCCAGGTCGCTGGAGTAGCCGCGGATCAGCCGGGACAACCCGGAGTACGCGTCAGGTCCGAAGAACTGCACGTAGAGGGGGTACGCCAGCAGCAGCGCGGCGACCCCGGCGGCGACGGCGAGACCGGCGAGGAAGGACCGGGCGCGGGAGCGCAGATCCGCCCGACCGATGGCGAGCACGCCGACGACCACGCCGAGCCCGATCGCGGTCATCAGCAGGATCTCCAGGTTGAGGAAGGCCTGCCAGACGATCACGAGCGCGAGCAGGATCCCGTTGCGAAGCCAGCGGCCCGGGTCGCCGAGTCGCAGGGTGCGCCAGATGATCAACGGGACGACGAACTGCGACACGATGTTCGGATGCCCGTTGGCGTGCGACACCATGGCCGGCGCGAACGCGCAGAAGCCGGCGCCCAGCCACGCCGGCCCGCGGCTGCCGATCAGCACCCGGGACAGCAGGAAATACCAGGCGGTGGCTGTGGCAATCATGCCGAGGGTGAGAAAGACCAGGAATGCCACGCGTGGCCCCAGGAGCAGGGTGACCGGCGTCAGTGGCAGCGAAATGGATAATACGGACGTATTGGCCATCAGATTCACGCCGTCCGGGACGTTCATCTGATTGGAATGAAACGGATACGCAAAGTGCGTCACGACTCGCGCACCGTGCGCCATCATCCATTCGAACTGTGACTGATCGGACCTGTTGTCCCGCACACCGCTGCCCGGATCCAACCAGAGCCGAGCGGTCACCCACAGGCCCAGAAGCACGAAGCTCAGCACGGCGAACAGGTCGGTCCGCCGACCCCCACGGAAGGGCCGAGCGCGACCAGGGCTCCCGCGCGCCGACGAGGCGGCGGCCGGCCCGTCGCTGCCGCTGGGCGGGGCCGGCTCAGGAGTAGTCATGACAATTCACAGGGTAGTCAGGGCATGGCGCTGCCGTGACATGTTTCGGGGTACTGCCGTACTATGTGCCGGGTTCGCCGACCGCCGATCACGAGCCCACCCCCGACCACAATTCGGCCACCCCCGATGCCCCGATTCTTCTGCCGTCCCAGCGGATGATTCACTCTGTCGGTCCAGGCACGGGTCGAGTTCATATCGTGAGGAATCGACGCATGGCAGAAATCACTGGGGATCAGCGCGTTCAGTCCGAGGTGTTGGAAGGCCTCGCGACGGCTGTCAACCACCGGCGCTGGTTCATCGAGCTGGCCGTGCCGTACCTCGGCGACGACCCGATCGAGATCGGCAGCGGCCTCGGTGACTACGCGCTGGAGTGGTCCGAGCTGCTGCCCCGGTTCACCGCCACGGAGGCCGACCCGGACCGGCTGGTGCAGCTCAAGGAGCGCCTCGCCGACCGACCGAACATCGACGTCCGGCAGATGCTGCTGCCGCACAGCGACCGGGGCCACTACAGTGCCGCGGTCTCGTACAACGTCCTGGAGCACATCGAGGACCACGTGGGCGCGCTGAGCAGCATGCGCGACCTGGTCCGACCCGGTGGTGCCGTGATCATCATCGTGCCGGCGTTCCAGTTCGCGATGAGCCCCGCCGACGTCGCCACCGGGCACGTCCGCCGCTACACGAAGAAGACCCTCCACGCGGCGATGACCGAGGCCGGGCTGGCCGTCGAGAAGATCCACTACGCCAACGCGCTGGGCCTGATCGGCTACTTCATGGCCACCAAGGTCTTCCGGCTGATGCCGAAGGAGGGCCCGATGGTCAAGGTGTACGACACCCTCGTCCTACCCGTCACCAAGGCCGCCGAGCAACTGGTACGCCCCCCGTTCGGCCAGTCCGTCTTCGCCGTAGCCCGAGTCCCCTCCTGACCCCCGCCGCCCCCGCGATCTTGCACTTGCTGTCGCCCCCAATATCCCTTTGCGCCAAGAATGTCGGGGCAGAAAGTACAAGATCGCGGGGTACGGGTTAGTCCTTGATCTGGTACGTCGGGCGGATCACCGCTCGGGCCAGGGTGTGGAACGTCAGGTTGAAGCCTACGTAGGCGGGGCTCGCGTCCGGGGTCAGGTCCAGACGGTCGACGTCTACCGCGTGCACCGCGAAGACGTACCGGTGCGGGCGGTCGCCGGGGGGTGGGGCCGCCCCGCCGTACCCCTGGTCGCCGTAGTCGTTGCGGACCGCGAACGCCTCGCCGAGGTCGGTGCCGGCCGCGCCACCGGCGCCGCTGGGCAACTGCGTGACCTCGACCGGCACGTTCACGAGCACCCAGTGCCAGAAACCGCTGCCGGTCGGCGCGTCGGGGTCGTAGCAGGTCACCGCGAAACTCTTCGTCTCGGCGGGGAAATCCGACCAGGCCAGCTGCGGCGAGACGTTGTCACCCCCGGTGCTGCCATGCGCGTGCCGGGCGTCCATCGGCTCACCGTTCCGCACGTCGTCACTCGTCAGCGTGAACGAGGGCAGCGTCGGCAACAGCTCGTACGGGTCCGGGGCGATCGGTCGTTCCAGGGTCATCGGGACAGGTCCTTCCGGTGTGCGGAGCTATCAGCCCCTTCATACCCCGCCGCGGCCTCTCCAACGACCCTAAGCACGCCCGGTCGGGCTGGAGTGACCGGCCTGCCCCCGCGCCGGACCGCCTCGACCACACGGCGCAGGATGCCAGCAGTCCCGCTTGACCGCCGCGGGCACGACCAAGCGGGACTACCTGGACCCGGTTACGAGCGGCTGTCGCCGACCAGCTCGGCGATCGTCGCGTCGATCGCAGTGAAGGGGTCGTAAGCGGCGTACTCGTCCTGCAACCGGCGGGTGTGCTGCCGGAAGCTCGGCGTGCTGAGGATCTTCTCGACGGCCTCGCGGATCCGTCCCTCTTCCGGACGCTCGGTGGCCAGGTTGATCGCGGCACCCGTCCATGCCGTACGGGCGGTCACCTCCGCCTTGTCCTCGCTCAGCCCCGCGAGAACCATCGGCACGCCGTAGCTGAGCGCCTGCTGCACCCCTCCGTAGCCGCCGTTGCTGACCAGGACGTCAACGTGGGGCAGCAACTGGTCGAACGGGATGAACTCGGCGACCCGCGCGTTGGCCGGCACGTCGGTCAGGGTGGCCTCGCGGCCGAGCGTCGCAATGACCAGGACGTCGAGGTCGGCGAGTGCCCGCAGGGTCGGCTCGACGAGTTGGGTGAAGTCCACGTTACCCACCGTGCCCTGCGAGACCACGACCACCTTGTCCGCTGCCAGCACGTCGTCCCACCAGGTCGGTAGTGGCCTGCTCGACCTGGATCCGGTGTCGGTCAGTCCGCCGACGTAGCGCAGGCCGGCCGGTGCGTCGCTGCGGGGGTACTCCAGGCTCGGGACGGCCAACTGGAGGAAGCGGTCGGGCAACGAGACGGCGCTGTCCAGGATGAACGGCGGCTGCTCGGTGGCTCCCAGCCCGCGCAGAGTGTCGACCAGGTGGGACTGCGAGTCTTTGAAAACCTGCGCCGCCACCATCGCGTTCGTCTCGCTGTTACGTGCCCGACCTTCCTCGGAGCTGTCCGGCGGTGCCCCCATGCCGAATGGGGCGGTGTCGACGCTGGTGATCATGAGTGGCACCACGCCTACGCCGACCACTCCGGCGGGACGGATACCGGGGGCACCGAGCAGGATCGGTGCGGCGCCGAAGAACATCGTGTCGTAGAGGACCACGGTCGGCTCGTCGCCTGCCTTGGCCAACGCGTCCTGGAGGGCCTCGTGCTGGTAGGGCATACCGTCGACGAACACCTGGAGATCGAAGTCGAAACGCTGCGGGCCGGGCGGGATCGAGGCCCGAGCGGGCCAGAGCTCATCGATCTTGGTGATGTCGTAGTCGGCCAGACCGGTCAACGGGATGAAATCCATGCCGGGCTCGTCGACCGCGTCGCGGAACAGCGTTCCGGTGATGAAGGTGACCTTGTGCCCCCGCCGAATCAGGTCCACCGCAATGGCCCGCATGGGTGCGACGTGCCCGTAGATCGGCACGGCCGCGATAATGATGTTCGCCATCAGCTCTCCTGGCTCTCAACTGCCTGGTTCCGGTACCTCCGGGACACGACGGCGACGCGTCGTGCCGGGTCCACCGAAACACCCGGTGCTCCAGTTCCCGTCCAGAAACGGTTCACGCCGGGTCCGGGCCCGCCAGTTCTTCTGAAACAGGACTAGCTGGCCAGGCCCATCAGTAGTTGATCGCGCCCGCCAAGGCCGGCCTTCATCGTCTCGAGGCGACGCCTGACCGGCCAGAATCCCGCCAGCTCCGAGTCGAGGTCCGGATAGCGGGCAGCCTGGGCTGCGACGGCCTGGACCTGGGCATGTTCAACCCGGAGCCAGGCGCCGGCTGACGCGGCGTCGGCGAACGACGGCCCCTCCGCCAGCGCGGGAAAGAACGGGGACTGCGGGACGGCGTCCGGGGACGGCTCGATTGCCCGAAGCGCGTTGCGGGCCACGGCGAGGTAGTACCGGGCCAGCCTGCGGATCGCCGCCTTCGCCAGCGCCGGATCGTCCTCGACCAACCCCCGGCGCCAGCCGAACAACTTGATCAGGCCGAGGAACCGGTACCGATCAGCCGGCAGCGCCTCCAGCAGGTGCGCGTCCGCCAGCGGGAGCAGGAGCCGATCGGTCTCCCGCTCCGGCAGGCCCAGGGCGACCGCGGCGGTCGCGAGCGAGAACTCCGACCAGTCCGGTGCCGCCAGCAGCCGGTACACAGCGGCGTGCGGAGCCGCCAGCCGGCGATAGATCCGCTCGAAGCGGGCCACCAGTTGCAGGCAGTCCTCCTGCGAGATGACCGGATCGCTGAACTCGTCGATCATTCGGCCCTCGATGGCCGCCATGCTCCAGTCCGGTCTGGCAGCCAGCCGGGTACCGGCGAGCCAAAGGCCCATCGGATGATCGTCGAACGCCACCGCCAACCGCTGGACCACGTCCGGCTCCGCACGCACCCGCTCGGTGCCGGCGTACTTCTCCAACATCGCCAACGACTCGTCCCGCCGGAGCACACTCAGCTTCCGCCAGTGCACACCGGGAAGGTCCAGCAACCGCCGCCAACTGGTCATGATCACGGCGCTACCGGCAGCGGCGGGCAACAGGTGCTGAAGTTGCGCACCGTCGCGCGCGTCGTCGAGCACGATCAGGACGCGGCGTTCGGCCAGGAGCGTGCGCCACAGTGCCGCCCGTTCCCCGAGGTCGGCGGGGAGGGCCTGGTCGGTGATGCCGAACGCCCGCAGGAAGCCCGCGAGGACCATGCCCAGGTCTGCCGGCTGCTCGGTCATCCCGCCCAGGTCGGCATAGACCTGACCATCTGGGAACCGATCCCGTACGGCATGGGCCAGGTGTACCGCCAGGGCCGTCTTGCCCACCCCACCAAGGCCGACGATGCCCACCACCGACACCTCGTCGGCCCGGGTCAGCAGACCGGTCAACTCCCGTACGGTCTCCGACCGGCCGACGAAGTTGGCGAGATCGGCCGGTAGCTGCGCCGGCACCGGGCGGTCGGCGGCCGGGCGCCGCGGCCCGACGCCCAGCGGCAACGGGCCGTTCCCGGCCGGGCCGGCGGATGAGGTCGGGCCAAGCAGTGTCGGATCGGATTGCAGCAGCCGAGCATGCAGCTCCTGCAGAGCCGGACCCGGCTCCACGGCGAGCTCAGCAGCCAGCACACGCCTGGCGTCCTGGTAAACGGCGAACGCCTCGGCCGGCCGCCCGGCCCGGTGAAGCGCGAGCATCTGCAGCTCACGCAGCCGCTCCCGGAGGGGGTACTCGGCGACCAGTGCCCAGAGCTCGGCCACCACTCCCGCATGCCGACCCAGCTCAAGCTCGACCGCGAGCCGGTCCTCCACCGCGGCTGCCCGGAGGAAGTTCAACCGGCCCCGCTGTGCCTCCGCGTAGTGCCCCCGGACGCCAGCCAGTGGCGTGCCCCGGAACAGGGCGAGCGCGTCGCGCAGGTGTACGGCGGCCAGGGCCGGGTCGGCGGCGCGTCGGGCCTGTTCCGCACGCGCCACCAGCTGACGGAACAGGGCCAGGTCGAGAGTCTCCGGTCCGACCGGCAGGGCATAGCCACCCGCCACGGACTCAATCGCGGAAGCGCTGCCGCCGCCGAGAGCCTGGCGGAGTTGAGAGACGTACGTTCGAACGATCCCCGCTGCCGCCCGAGGCGGAGTTTCTCCCCAGACAGCGGTCGCGATCTCGCCCACCGATGCCTGTGCGCCCTCCCGCAACAGCAGTGTCGCGAGCGTCGCGCGTTGCTGCGGAGAGCCCAGATCCAGCTCGTCCCCGTCACGCCAGGCCGCGACCGGGCCCAGCACGCCGAAGTTCAGCGTTCCACTCAAAGGACTACCTTTTCTCGATGGCGGGCCGCACGGAGCTTCCCCCTAACGTATCCGTCGCCGGGGTGGAGAGAGAATTGCGGTAGTGCCAGGCACGCATGAAGCCCCTGTCTGAATTTCTCCAGGTCGCAGTACGAGCAGTTCCAGCTCAGGCCGGGGAGTTTCCTACTCGATCAGCAGCAACCTGCGAAGTTGCGATCATCACCGCGGCGCTCCACGGGGGAGTTCTTGGCAAGCACCTGGCGTGACTTCCTGGTCGCCGTCGTCACCGCGCTCCGCAAGCCGGACGAGCAGTCGCTCGCCCAGGAACGCCGACGCGCGGTGGAGCGACTGGCCGAGGAGACGATCCGCGGAGCGAGGGGCCACCGACCCGCGGGAGTGACCGGGACGCGAGGCGCCGAACCGCTTCGAGGCGAACAGTCAAGATGACCCGATGGGGTGACCCTGACGCAGGGACTCCTCGTCCTCGTGCTGCTGTGGAACTCCTGGCTCGTCTACGCCTGGTTGGGCAACTACGTCCGGACGGACGTCGGGCCGGTCCGTGCCGGCGTCACCGTGGCGATGGCAGCCGTCTTCCTCATCGCGCTGGTCATCCCCGAGGCCTGGCAGAGCGGCTCACATTCGGCGAAGCCACGTCTCATCCTGGTGCTGGCGTACGTCGTGGTGCGGGTGATCGACTCCGCCCTCTTCCACTGGGTGGCGGCGGACGACCCCCGACTGCTCCGGACCATCCATCTCTACGCCCTCACCACCGCGCTGTCCTGGATCCCCCTCGTCCTCGGGGCCGTGTTCGGCGGCACCGCGCAGCTCCTGCTGTGGGCGCTGGCGCTCATCATCGACATGAGCGGCGGGGTGCTCGCCCTGTTGGTGAACGGGTGGCCGGTACGCAGCCCCGGCCACTTCGTGGAACGGCACGGCCTCGTGGTGATCATTGCGCTCGGTGAGTCCCTGATCTCGGTCGGCGCCGGCATCGGAACTCGGATGATCCACACGCCGACCCTGGTGGCGGCGCTGCTCACCCTCGCCATAACGATCTGCCTGTACTGGCTCTACTCCGCGAGCGCGGCGAACGCCGGGCAAGCACTGACGAAGGCGTCTGGCCTGCGGCGCGGCCTGGTGGCTGGCAACGCCTACAGCGTCGCCCATCTCCCGCTGCTCGCCGGGACCATCTACGTGGCGTTGGGAGTCGAGGAGGTGCTCGCCGCCCTGGCGCACGAGAAATCCCACGCCAGCCTGAACTGGATCTCGGCCATCGCGCTGTTCGGCGGGACCGCCCTGTACCTCGCGGGCAGAACGGTGTTCCTGAGTCTCACCGGCCAGCGCGTGCGGGCGGAGCAGTTTGTCGCACCCGGTCTGGCCCTGCTGTTACTGCCGGTCGGCCGCTACCTGCCCGGCCTGGCCGCGCTCGGCCTGCTCACCGCGTTCCTCGTCGCCCTCCTCAGCTACGAGGCGTGGGCCAGGCGATCCGCGACGAGCGGCGGGGCACACTGACCGGGCCCCTCAACGCGCCCACCGAACAAAGCGCTCGAACAGTTCCGCCGCCGGGATGGCGGGCATTTCGTCACCGCCACCACGTGCAAACTGCCCAGGTACATCGACAGACCGACCCGATCACCGCCGTACGCCTCGGACAGCCGTGCTCCGGCCGGCGCGCAGGGCCACGGGGTGTCCTGCTCGCAGGTACGGCAGGTCCACTCGGGCCGGCGCGGAATGTGCTGGTCGGCGAGGCGGCTCGCCAGGACGGCGGCAGCCCGTTGCCCCTGTACCGATCGGGCATTCGTGGCCGCTCTGACGGTGGTGGGGACCTCGCCCATCATCGGCCAGCCCCGCCGTCGCGTTTGCCGGCGGGGTGACGCCGAGCCTGAGCCAACAAGCGTTCCCGGGCAGCTTCCTGCTCCGCGCGTTGAATCGCCGGGCCGGTAGCACCGAGCGGTACAGAAGCCGCCAGTCGCCCAGCCTGCCGACGGAGCAGGTTGAACGGCCACATCATTGCGGTGCCCTCCCGTCTCAGAAGCGTGCGGGCATCGCCCCAACCCGGAGGCAATGCCGCACACCCACTGCAATCGCGAGAACACGATATGCAGCGAAAAAGGGCGTGAAGGGTACGCGGTGTACCCGGCGACAGGAGGTACCCCTACAACTCCGGCACCGCGATCCTGCTCTCCAACTGAATCGCCTCGGCGCGGATGGCCGCCGGTGCCTCCCTGGCCAGCCGGCCCGCCAACTCCTGTGCCGCCGGTGAGTAACGGACCGTCTCGGGAGAGGTGGACTCCGCGAGGCTCAACAGGTGAAGCGTCGCCTCCCGTGCCCCTTCCAAGTCGGCAGAGCGAGCCAACTCCACATAGTGCCGGCCGCGCCGTTCAGTCGACGGAATCGACGCCGGGTCGAGCGAGTGCGCCCGCCGTTGCGCCTTGTCAGGATCGCCCAGGTCGACAGCGCACATCACGGCGTACACGTCGACCAACGGCCGCGACACCCGGGTGCGAAGGCCAACGAAACCGGTCGGCAGGGCCTGCTCGACCACCCGACGGGCGGCATCCCAGTCGGACCAGGCCCCCTGGTCACCGGCACGAGCCCGCGTCAACGCCGTACAGAGATGCAGGTCGGCCAGCATCTCGGCCCACTCGCTGCCACCATCGGCAACTCGGGGCTCGATCAGGCCGCGAGCCTCCCGCAAACGCTCCAACGCCTCGTCCCCCCGGCCAACGGCGCGCAACAGGTGCGCCGCGTACCAGGTGGACTGGGCAATAGCTAGGGGGTCGTCAGCATCGAGGGCCGCAGCCATACCGCGGTCGACGGTGAGCCAACACAGTTCGCGGTCACCGTGCCAGGCAAGATAGGACTGCGCGAGGTGATGCGCCTGCGCGAGCAGAGCGAGACTGTCACGCCGATCGTCGCCGGTGTGCAGCCGCGCCGCCCGCTGAGTGGCTCCGAGCAGCCCGGGTAGGACGACGCTCACCTCTGTGCGCTGATGCCGAGAGGTGTGCCAGGTCTGCCACGCGGAGTCGACAGCGCCGCGCAGATAGTCGGGGGACTCCGGCTCGCCAGAGACGGAGATGTGCCAGGCGGTCAACGCCCGACGGACATCGCCGATCGCGGGGTGGCTGGGTCGGCCATCCAGAGACAGGGTCACCTGCGGCCCGAACAAATCACCAAGGTCACGTACGCCGAGGTGCGGGGCGATCTGCTGGGCGGCCCGCAAGGTCAGGCTCCGACGCCCGTTCTCCACGAACTTGATCGTGGTCGGCGACAGCCCGGCAAGGCCGGCAAGCTGCTCGCGAGACAGGCCGGCGGCTCGACGAAGCCGCTCGACGCGCTGGCCGGGGGTGGGTTGCTGATCCGCCATGAGGCACCTCACCGTTTCGGGTACATCGCGTACCCCGACCGTACGCCGCGATGAGGCACCCGTCGATGCCTACTCGCCGCAGCCCTCGACCTAAATGGTCGACTCCCATTCAGTGCTGTCGGGTATCTCTGAGCACAGGACGCCCCGATTTCCGGGAAGTCGAGTGGACCAAGTTCCTTTGCTGGCATCGATCCGGTCCGACGCCGCGACGTCCCGGGCGGCCACTGTCGGCTAGGAGCGACGCAACGGGCGAGCGGGTCTGCAGCCCCGCTCACCTGCTTACAGGTTGCGCTCGGCGTAAACGTGCATCGCGTCGCGGATCAGCGTCGCGGTGCCGGCGGTGTTCTCGGCGTTGTCGAACGCCGCCGCGTAGCGCGGGTCGGACACGTACAGCTCGCCGAGCCCAATGAAATACTCCCTGGTCGGGGTCGTCGACGTCCCCGACAGCCAGTCGTACAGCCGCTGGGTGATCGCCTGTACCTGGTCACTGTCGGCCGCCGCCCCGGCGTGGTGCGCCGCGCCGAAGTCCCGCCCGATCTCGACCTGGCGCTGCTGGAACGCGATCTTCTCAGCCGGGCTGAGTGAGCGCCACCACCGGTCACCCTTCGCGTATGCCTCGCGGCCCCACCGTTCGGTGACCTCCTGCTCGTATTGCGTGTGGTCAAAACCGTCGAACATCTCCTCAGGCATGAGTGGTTCACCTCCTTCCGTCTTGCGCAGGGTCGTCCTCACCGACTCGATCTGCCTCCCGATCCGCTCGCGCTCCTGCTCGAGCAGCTTCAGGTGGGTGCGCAGCGCTTCGACTGTGTGCTGGCTCCCGTCGAGCACCTCGGCGATTGTGGGCAGCCCGAGGCCGAGCTCCCGCAACAGCAGAATCCTCTGCAACCGGAGCAGCTTCTCCTGGTCGTAGTACCGGTACCCGTTGCGGCCGAACCGGCTCGGCCGAAGCAGACCGACGTCGCCGTAGTGGCGCAGGGTGCGACTGGTCGTTCCGGCCATGCGTGCGATGTCGTGGATCGACCAATCCACCTCGACCACCCCTTCAACTCGTCGGTGTGAAACGAAGGTTAGAGGTTGACGTAACGTCAAAGTCAACCATGCCGAACATCCGCAAAGCGGCACCAGCGACACCGCACACAGAAACGCCCTTGACCAGCGTTTGCGCTGGTCAAGGGCGTTTTTGCTGTCCAAGAGGCGGAGGGTGTGGGATTCGAACCCACGAAGACATCGCTGCCTTACCGGTTTTCAAGACCAGCGCCATCGGCCACTAGGCGAACCCTCCTGGGCCGTCACCCGCGGGCGTACGGCCACGCACAGTCTGCCACGACTCCCTCCGGTCGGCCCGGCGTCCCTCCCCGAACGCGGTGACCAGGGCATCTCGGCCGTCCACTGTGGGCTGAACGGGTGCGCCTGCGGCATCCGTCGAGATCGGGAAGACTGGGCTCATGCGAGCCATCACCATTCCGCAGCCCGGTGGACCCGACGCGCTGGTCTGGGCCGAGGTGCCCGACCCGGAGCCGGGCCCCGACGAGGTGGTCGTGGATGTGCGGGCCAGCGGGGTCAACCGCGCTGACCTGCTGCAACGGCAGGGGCACTACCCGCCGCCGCCGGGCGCGTCCGCGTACCCCGGGCTGGAATGCTCCGGGGTGGTCACCGAGGTGGGGTCGGAGGTCGCCGGGTGGGCGGTCGGGCAGCAGGTGTGCGCGCTGCTGGCCGGCGGGGGGTACGCCGAGCGGGTCGCGGTGCCCGCCGGGCAGTTGTTGCCGGTGCCGGCCTGCGACCCGGTCGATGCCGGGGCGCTGCCGGAGGTGGCCTGCACGGTCTGGTCGAACCTGATCCAGGTGGGTCGGCTCGGCGCGGGTGACACGCTGCTGGTGCACGGCGGGGGCAGCGGGATCGGCACGTTCGCGGTCCAGTTCGGGGCGGCTCTCGGCGCGACGGTCCTGACCACCGCGCGGGAGGCCAAGCACGCCCGGCTGCGGGAGCTGGGCGCGGCACACACCATCGACTACCGGGAGCAGGACTTCGTCGAGGAGGTCCGGCGGGTCACCGACGGTCGGGGCGCCGATGTCGTCCTGGACATCATGGGCGCGTCCTACCTGGGCCGGAACGTCTCCGCGCTGGCCACCGGCGGCCGGCTGGTGGTGATCGGGATGCAGGGTGGGCGCAAGGCCGAGTTGGATCTCGGCGCGCTGCTGACCAAGCGGGCGAGCGTCGCCGCGACGTCGCTGCGCTCCCGACCGCTCGCGGAGAAGGCGGAGATCGTCCAGGGTGTCCGGGACGAGGTGTGGCCGTTGATCGAGGCCGGCACGGTCCGACCGTTCGTGGACCGGCGGGTGCCGATGAGCGAGGCGGCGACGGCCCACCGGCTCGTCGAGTCCAACGACCACTTCGGCAAGGTGCTGCTCACGCGCGGGTGAGGGCGGGCGTCAGACGAGCGTGTCGTCAGTGGGTCCGGGCAGCATCAGGCGGGCGCCCGGCCCCTCGCCGGCCAGCGCGTCACCCGGGTTGTTGAGTGTGCAGCGTTGCAGGGACAGGCAGCCGCAGCCGATGCAGCCGTCCAGGTCGTCGCGGAGGTTGGTGAGCAGCCGGATCTTCTCGTCCAACCGGCCGCGCCAGCTCGCGGAGAGCCGCGCCCAGTCCTGCGGACTGGGCGTGCGGGCCTCGGGGAGCGACTCCAACGCCGCCCGGATCTCGTCGAGCGAGACGCCGACCTGTTGGGAGATCCGGATGAAGGCGACCCGGCGCAACTCGGCGCGGGCGTACCTGCGCTGGTTGCCGCCGGTACGGTCGGCGCGGATCAGCCCGAGTCGTTCGTAGTAGCGCAGCGCCGACGGCGCCACGCCGGAGCGGGCGGACAACTCGCCGATCGTCAATAGATCCTGCATCACCAGGTCCTTGAGTTGAAGTGCACTTCAAGTCACACAGTAGTGGCATGACCACCACACTGACCACCGACACCGGCGCCCGGCTCCCCGGGCTGATCGGACGACTGACCGGCGACGAGAAGCACGCGCCCAGCGCGCACTCCACCGTCGACGTGCTCCAGGTGCTCTACGACCGGGTGCTGCGGGTCACCCCCGACACCGCCGACGACCCGGAGCGGGACAGGTTCCTGCTCTCCAAGGGGCACGGACCGGCGGCCTACTACGCGGTGCTCGCCGCGCACGGCTTCATCCCGGACGCCTGGCTCGACGACCTGGCCGGGCCGGACAGCCGGCTCGGCCACCACCCGGACCGGGTGCTGGTGCCCGGCGTGGAGATCGGCTCCGGCTCACTCGGTCACGGGCTCGGGCTGGCCGTCGGCACCGCCCTCGGCCTGCGAGCCCAGGGGCTGCGCACCCCCCGGGTGTACGTGCTGCTCGGCGACGCCGAACTCGACGAGGGCGCCAACCACGAGGCCATCGCGTACGCGGGGGCGACCGGCCTGGACAGCCTCACCGCGATCGTTGTCGACAACTCGTCCGCCACGCACGGCTGGGCCGGCGGCATCGCCAGCCGGTTCACCGTCAACGGCTGGACCGCCGACACCGTCGACGGCCGGAACCACACCGCCCTGTACGCGGCGCTGACCGGGCACCGGCCACGACTGCCGCACCTGGTGGTCGCCCGGGTCGAGAGCAGGGGATGACAGTCATGCGTAACGCCTTCATCGACACCACCACCACCCTTCTCGACGAGGACCCGCGTACCGCACTCGTGGTGGCCGACATCTCGGCCAGCCAGTTCGCCCCGGCCGGTCACCGGCACCCGGACCGGGTGCTCAACGTCGGCATCCGGGAACAACTGATGATCGGTGTGGCCGGCGGGCTCGCCCTGACCGGGCTCCGCCCGATCGTGCACTCGTACGCGACGTTCCTGGTGGATCGGGCGTACGAGCAGATCAAGCTGGATCTGGACCACCAGGGCGTGGGCGCTGTCCTGGTCAGCATCGGCGCGTCGTACGACGGGTCGGCGGAGGGCCGGACCCACCAGTCGCCGGCGGATGTGGCGCTCTTCGACTCGCTCGGCGACGGCTGGACGGTGCGGGTGCCCGGCCACCCGGACGAGGTCGCCCCGCTGCTGCGGCACGCCGCGACCGGTGACGACCCGATCTACCTGCGGCTCAGTGAACAGCGCAACGCCGAGGCGTACCCGGATGCGGACCGGCTGCTGGTGCTCCGGCGGGGCGGGGCGGACGCGCCGCTGGTGGTGGCCGTCGGGCCGATGCTCGATGCCACGTTGGCGGCGACCGAGGCGATGGACGTGACTGTCGCGTACACCCACACGCCCCGGCCCCTCGACACCCTCGGGCTACGGGCGCTCGCCGGGGCCGAGGTGGTGCTTGTCGAGCCGTACCTGGCTGGCACGTCGAGCGCTCTCGTCGGCCGGGCGATGGCGGACGTGCCGCACCGGCTGCTCGCGCTCGGGGTGGGTCGGACCGACCTGCGACGCTACGGAGGCCCGGCCGACCACACCCGGTGGCACGGCCTGGACGCCGCCGGTCTGCGGCAGTCGATAGGCGCGTTCCTGGAGTCAGCGCGGGGCTGAGGCGGCGGGACGGCGGCGTGCGCGCTCGCGGCCGAGGATCCAGATCGCCTCGACGCCGTCCTTCCAGGTGATCTTCTTGCCCTCTTCGCGGCCACGTGCCCGGTAGCTGATCGGCACCTCGTACGGCCGGATCCGGCGGCGCAGCAGCTTGCCGGTCACCTCGGCCTCCATGCCGAAGCCGCGCGAGCGCACCTCCAGCGACCGGTAGAGCGCCACAGGCATCAACTTGAAGCAGGTCTCCAGGTCACCGATGTACGAGTTGAACAGCACGTTGGCCGCCATCGTGACGCCCTTGTTGCCCATCACGTACCAGAAGCTGTAGGCGCTGTGGCTGCCGAAGGTGCGGTTGCCGTAGACGACAGTGGCGCGTCCGTCGAGCACCGGGTCGAGCAGCTTGGGGATGTCCTGCGGGTCGTACTCCAGGTCGGCGTCGAGGATGACCATGTAGTCGCCCTCGGCGCTGTCGACGGCCGTCTTGATGGCGGCGCCCTTACCGGCGTTGCGCTGGTGGGTGATGACCCGCAGGCGTGCGTCGTCGGCGCGACCGAGGATCTCGCCGGTGCCGTCCCGGCTCCCGTCGTCGACGACGACAAGCTCGATCTCGCACGGGTAGTCCACCGCCAATGCCTGCTTGAGGGCATCCGCGATGCGTTCTTCCTCGTTGAAGACCGGCATCAGGATCGAGAGCTTCACGGGAATCTCCACGGTGGCGACGACACGTCGGGCCTAGCCTAGCCCGGCTGGTCAGCGCGACGTTGGCCGCCACCGCCGGGCAGTCGACGTGGCAGTCCCAGACCGATGGTGTTTACTTCCCGCCATGTCGGCTGCCGGCTCCCTGCTCGCGGTGGTGCCAGCCGCCGCGGTGCTCCTGCTCACCGTCGTGACGAGGCCGCGCGGGGCCGCCGGGGTGGCACCGCTGCGGCTCGCCGTGGTGCGCGCCGCCCTGCTCGGCGGGGCGTACGCGGTGCTCGTCGTCGAGGTGCTCGGCGCGTCGCACGCGCTGACCCGTCCGGCGTTCGTCGCCGCCTGGCTGTTCTTCCTGCTCGCGTGCGCGGCGGCGGCACGGGTGCGCTGGCGTCGGGACGCCACCGCCGCGCGGCAGCCCGCCGCGGCACCCCGACCGGTGCCGGTCGGCGCGGCGGTGGCCGTCGGCGTCGGCCCGGCGCTGTCCGCGTCGGGCACCGACGAGGGCCCGGCCGGGCGCGGGGACCGGCCGGCCGGCCGGGCCCGCGGCAGCCTGCTCGCCAGGGCGCTCGACAGGTGGCGTACGGCGGGGCGGGGCGAGCGCCTGCTCGCCGGCACTGTCGGCGGGCTGGTCCTTGTGGAGTTGCTCGTCGCGCTGCTGGCCGAGCCGAACAACTTCGACTCGCAGACGTACCACCTGCCGAAGGTGGAGCACTGGGTGGCCCAGGGTGACCTGGACTTCTGGCCCACCGCCATCCACCGGCAGGTGACAATCCCGCCCGGAGCCGAGTACCTGCTGCTGCACCTGCGCCTGCTGACCGGCGGGGACCACCTGCACAACCTGGTGCAGTGGGCCGCCGGGGTGCTCTGCCTGCTGGTGGCCACACGGATCACCGCGCAGCTCGGCGGTGGCCGGCGGGCCCAGTTGTTGACCGCGTTCGTGCTGGCCACCACGCCGATGGTGGTGCTCCAGGCGACAAGCACACAGACCGACCTGGTCTGCGCGGCCTGGGTGGCCTGCACGGCGACACTGGTACTGGACGGCCTGCGTCGGCGGACCGGCTGGGGCACCCTGCTCGGGCTGGGGGCGGCCACCGGTCTGACCGCGGTGACGAAGACCAGTGGCCTGATCGCGGTGGGTCCGCTGCTCGTGCTCTGGGGGCTGGCGCAGCTCCGGCTGGCCCTGGCCGGCCGGGCGGCGGCGGCCGGTGGGTCGACCGCGCGCCCGGCCCCGGCGCACCGCCCGGTCGCCGGGACGGCGCGCGTCATCTGTGGTTCGGTGCTGATCCTGCTGGTCGCGGCCGTGGTGGTCGGCCCGTTCCTGGCCCGGGTCACTGCCGAGTTCGGGCATCCGCTCGGCCCGCCCCGGCTGCGGGAGTCGATCCCGATGGAACGGCACGATCCGCCGTCGATCCTGGTCAACGCGCTGCGGATCGGGCACACCGCGTTCGACACGCCGCTGGCGCCGCTGCGTGACCTCGGCGGAAAGGCGATCATCGGCGGCGCGGACGCGATCGGGGTCGACCCCCAGGACCGGGCGATCACGTTCGGCCGGGAGCGCTTCCCGGAACCCGCCTGGTATCCGGACGAGGATCGGGTGGCGTTCCCGATCGCCGGGGCGCTGGCGTTGGTCGGCGCGGTGCTCGCGCTGGCCCGGCCGCGCCGGATCGACGGCGGGCAGGTCGGGCCGCTGCGGGCGTACGCGGTGGTGGTGCTGGCGACGGTCCTGCTGCACACCTCGATGATCAAATGGCAGCCGTGGGGCAACCGCCTCCTGCTCTACGCCCTGGTGCTGGCCCTGCCACTCGCCGGACTGTGGCTGGACGCGCTCCTGCGGCGCGGGGCCAGCGCCGCCCGGAACGCGACGAACGCGGCCGGCCGGGGTGGGCGGCGACGGTCGGTGGCCACAGTGACTGTGGCCGTCGTGTTGGTCACCTCGGCGCTGGCCGGGATGCTCGCACTGTCGTACGGGTTCCCGCGCCGACTCGTCGGCTCCGGCTCGGTCTTCACCACCTCGGACTGGGACACCCGGTTCCTGCGCCGCCCGCAGTGGGCCGACGAGTTCCGCTGGGCCGCCGGGGCGGTCCGGGACAGCGGCGCGCGGCGGATCGGGCTGGTGGAGCAGAACGACAACTGGGAGTACCCGTGGTGGCTGCTGCTGCGCCAGCCGGACGGCCGCTCGCCGGAGCTGGTGTCGTTGCAGTCGGTCCTGCCGGAACGACCGCCGGCCGACCCCACCTCGGTGGACGCGATCGTCTGCACCGGCGCCAAGGCGGCCTGCGCCAAGCTCGTCCCGGCCGGCTGGCGGTTGGAGTTCCGCGACTACGTGGGCTACGCGCTGCCACCCGGCCGCTGATCCGCACTCCACGGGCTCGCTGCCGCCCGGATCGTCCGATCCGGGCGGTTCGGCAGCCCGCGCGCAAGGATCCGAGACGCATTCACATCGGTTGATCCGGACGTTACCGTCTGGTAACTCAGTCGACGTCCCGTGACTGAGCCGAAAGGAGTGCGTCGATGCCTGCAATCCCCGCCAGGCCCGAACGCGCGACCCGACGACGGGCCAGCACCGTGCTCGTCGCCGTCGCCGCTCTGGTGCTACCGATGCTCGCCGGACCTGCCGCCCCCGCCAGCGCCGCCGACCGACCGGCCGTCCAACCACTCCCCGCCAACCTCGAAGCCGTCCGCGCCGCCGAGGCCACCGCCCTCTACGGCAGCCCGGCGATCCGCCCCATCGAGCAACGCCGCACCGCGTTGATCACCATGGGCGACAGCGAGATCTCCGGCGAGGGGGTCGGCAACTACGTCCCCGGCACCCACCAGGACGGCAACTGGTGCGACCGCTCGTACGACCAGGCGGTCTTCCGCACCGACATCCCGTCGGACACCCAGTACAACATCGCCTGTTCCGGTGCCACCCCGTGGAACCTCGTCGCCGGCGGCCCGACCCAGCACAACGAGCTGAACCAGGGCGACTACCTGGGCATCAAGGCGCGCAACACGCACGTCAAGCTGATCTGGGTGGTGGTCGGCGCGAACGGTGACGGCACCATGCAGTTCGGGCCGGTCGCCACCGACTGCGCCGTCCGCCGGGTGTTGTTCCAGGGCGCCTGCTATCCCACCTACACCGACCAGTGGACGATCCGCACCGACGGCAGTCGGCAGGCCGTGACCGACGCGCTCACCGACATCCGGCAGACAATGTCCAACGCCGGCTATCTCCGCTCGGACTACGAACTCGTGCTCATGTCGTACCCGAGCCCGGGTAGCCCGGACGTGGAGGACAACCCGAACTTCCCCGGCTGGTACTCCGGTGGTTGTCTGCTCTACCTGGCCGATGCGGCGTTCGCCCGGAACAAGGCGGTGCCGCTGTTCGAGTCGGCGCTGCGCGCCGCCGCCAGCGCGACCGGCACCCGCTACCTGGACGCCAGCCGACTCTTCCACGGGCACGAGGTGTGCACCGACAACACCTCGGTCCGCGGCCTGTTCATCGAGGTCGGGATCTGGAACGAGAACGCCGCCCGCCAGTCGTTCCACCCGAACGCCCGGGGGCACGGCATGTTCGCCCAGTGCATCACCCAGTTCTGGAACTCCGGTCAGGACCGGGCCAGTTGCGTCGATCCGGCCAGCACCGGCGGCGGCGTGCTCTACCCGGGCCTGCTGGAGTTCAGGCAACTGCGCAACCTGGCCACCGGCACCTGCGTCGACGGCAAGGGGTACGACTCCCGCAACGGCACCGCGCAGCAGCCGCACGCCTGTCACGGTGGGCGCAACCAGGGCTTCTGGTACGACTCGACCCGGCGGTCGCTGCACTCGGAGCTGTCCCACGACCGCTGCCTGGACGTGTCAAACAGCTCGATGACCGCCGGCACCGCTGTCAACATCTACGACTGCAACGGCACCGGCGCACAGCAGTTCGTGTTCGTCGGCAACCAGCTCAGGCCGGCGGCGGCGAGCAACCTCTGCGTGGCGTTCGACAACCCGTTGCTGGGCAGCTCCCGCCTGCGCTTGGCCAACTGTTCCAGCAGCAGCCGGCAACAGTGGTCGTTCGAGGCCCGTACCGCTGCCAACCCGATCGGCTACGGTCACGACGACTTCATCGGCTCACGCGTCTACTGACGGAGGAGGGGCCCTGGCGTCGGCCAGGGCCCCTACCGCTCACTTGGCGCCGGGGATGAGGATCAGCCGGGCCACGCCCTTGTCGCCGTCCTTCGCGCCGGCGACGCCGAGCGTCGCGCCGACAGTGACCTGGCTCGGCTGCACCGTGGCGCGCCGCTCGACGACCCGCAGGTCGTCGCCGAAGGTCCAGGTCATGGTGAAGCCGTCGGTGGACTTGACGGTCATCGAGTCACCGTCGATCGCTGTCACCTCGCCGCGCTGCACGGCGACTGTCTGCGTACCGCCGTCCTTGTTCTTCACCACGGCCTCGCCGTGCAGGGTGTTCTTGCGCAACTGCACGCGGGCCTGGTGGCGCTTGCGCAGCTCCTCGCCCCGCTTCTCCCGGGCCCTGTCCTTCGCGGTGGGCGAGGCACCCGGCGTCGGGGTGGCCGGCGCGGCGATGGTCCGCACGTCCAGGTCGTCCGCGTCGAAGCCCATCGCGGTCAGCGCCTGACCCTCCACGCCCATCGCGGCGGCGACCTCGACGGCGGCCTCCCGGGCGGGCTGGCTGGCCACCTCGGCCGCGCCGCAACCGCTGACACCGAGCGTGACCGCCGCGAGCAGCGCCGTGGTGCCGGTGGCGAATCCCCAACGTGGCATGGCCTTTTCCTCTCGTCCGTGGAGGTCTCAGCCTCTCCCGCGACGACGAGCGGAGCGTCAAGCAGATGTTCGAGCCAGGTAAGGATCGCCGGGCAGTCGGACCGTGAAGGCGGCTCCGCCCTCCGGCGCGTGCCCGGCGGTGATCTCCCCGCCCAGCCGCCGGACCAGCCCGGCCGCCAGCGCCAACCCCAACCCGCTGCCCACCTTGCGCACCCCCCGGTAACGCTGGTGCAGCGCGCCGCGTTCGAATGCCACCGCCAGGTCGTCGTCGGTGAAGCCCGGCCCGCCGTCGCGGACCTCCAGCACACCGCCGGCGGCCGGGTCCGCGCCGGCCGCCCGGACCGCGAGCACCACCGGCGACCCCGGGGGTACGACCCGCAGCGCGTTCTCCAGCAGCCCGTCCAGCACCTGCCGGATGCGCCCCGGATCCGTGTACGCCGGCACCGGCTGACCGGTCGTTTCCACCCGGAACGGCACGCCCACCGCCGCACACCGACCGGCCCAGGTCGGCTCGGCGTCCAGGGCCAGCCGGGTCAGGTCCACCGACACCGGTTCGAGTGGAAAGTCGGCGGCCTCCAGCCGGGCCAACGCCAGCAGGTCACCGATCAGCCGGTCCAGGTGTTGGGCCTCGGCCAGCATCGTCCGGCCGGTGTCGACGGTGTCGTCCACGCCGAGCACCCCGTCGGCGAGTGCCTCGGCGTACCCCCGGATCGCGGTCAACGGGGTACGCAACTCGTGCGAGACGGACAGCAGGAACTCCCGTTGCCGCCCCTCACTCGTGGCAAGTGCGGCAGCCAGTCCGTTCAACGCCTCGGCCAGGTCGGCGACCTCGTCCGGCGGCTCGACCGGCACCCGGACGGCGCGGTCGCCGGCGCGTAGCCGGGCGGCGGCGGTGGCCGCGACACGGATTGGCCGGGCCAGCCGGCGGGCCAGCAGCAGCCCGGCCACCACACCGGCGGCCAACCCGGCCAGCAGCGGCAGCCACAGGCTGCGCAGCACCTGGGCCCACAGCCCGTTCGCCAGGGGACGGGAGAGCACCACCCCGTTGCCGCCGGCCAACGCCCGACCCTCGACCAGGGCACGATCGCCGTTGACGGCACGCCGGGCCGACACGTTGCGCCCCTGCCCGATCCGCTGCACCACCCGGGCCGGCAGCCCCGGCCGGTCGGCCGCGCCGCGCCGGATCAGGTACGCGTTGATGCCCTGGTCACGCAGTTGCTGAATGAGCCGTTCCTCGTCCGCGGTGCGGCCCCGGTCGAGGCGGGTACGCAGCACCTCGGCGGCGAGCCGGGCCTGCGCGGCGAGCGCCTCCTGATCGCTGCGCTCCGCGCGGCGGATCGCCAACGGCACGGCGACGATCGCGGTGACCAGCACCGACACAAACGCCACAGCACAGGTCACCAGCACCGCCCGGGCGGTCAGGGTGCGGCCGAACCGCCCCCGACGAGGTGTTGCCGGCCGGCCGGTGCCGACCACCGGCAGGGACATGGTCGGTGACTCGGCGCGCGCGGGGTGATCAGGCATCTACCGCGTACCCCACGCCACGGTGGGTGCGGATCACGCTGGCCGGGCCGAGCTTCGCCCGCACCTGTGCGACATGCACGTCGACGGTGCGGGTGCCGGCGTGTGCCGCGTAACCCCAGACCCCGGCCAGCAGCTCCTCCCTGGTGAAGACCCGGCCGGGCCGGGCCATCAGGTGGGCCAGCAGGTCGAACTCGGTGGAGGTGAGCTGCACCGGTGCGCCCGCGACGGTGACCGTGCGGCGGCCCGGGTCGAGCGTCACCGGGCCGACGACACGCGGCCGGTCCGCGCCCTCCGGGCCACCGGCGGCCCGGCGCAGCACCGCGCGCACCCGGGCGACCAACTCGCGAGGGCTGAACGGCTTGGTGACGTAGTCGTCGGCACCCAACTCCAGGCCGACGATCCGGTCCACCTCGTCGTCCCGGGCAGTGAGGAAGATGACCGGGGTCCAGTCGCCGACCTCGCGCAGCCGGCGGCAGATCTCGGTGCCGGGCAGACCCGGCAACGCGATGTCCAGGACGCAGGCCACCGGGCGCAGCCGGCGGGCGGCGCTCAGGCCGGCGGCGCCGTCCCGTTCCAGGTGGACGCCGAATCCGTCCCGGGCGAGGTAGAGCCGGACCAGGTCGGCGATGGCCGGCTCGTCCTCGACCACGAGGACGAGCCCGCGGTGCGGCGGTTCGACGGTCACCGGCCCATGATTGCCGACACCGAACGCTCGACGCGATCGGTGTGTGTTCGAGTTCGGTAAAGGTGTGGCAAACCCGGTCGGTGTCAGCTCACCAGGACGGGGCGAACATTCCGGGCCGCGCGCCGGCCGGCGCCTCGCCGATGCTGGCGACGACCCGCGCGCCGGGCGGCCGCAGGCGGCTGCGGAACGCCTGGTTGAGCAGCGCGTCGAGCTGCCAGACCTGCTTCGGGTGGCTGGTGCGGATCAGGAACCGCTCACGGATCCCGTCGATCGCTGTGGCCGCCATCTCGACCGACTGGAGTCTCGGGTCCGGGCTCCAGGTGACATTGCTCAGCTCGCGCAACTCGGTGTTGAGATGCAGGCGCAGACGGTGCAGTAGTCGGGTCTGCTGGGTCACCACCAGTCGACGGTGGGTGAGCAGCAGCAGGTAGTCGCCCGTGACCGGGCGGTCGGGACGGCTGCAACGGGTGACCAGGATGGTGGCGTCACCGGAGCCGACACAGCGCCGGAAGACCGGCATGTGCCGGCTCACGGTCTGCACGGCCAGGCCAGCCTCGGTGGCGGCCGGAAGGAACGTTCGGGAGAAGACGTCCATGACCTGCCCAACGACCACCCCAGCAGGGTGACGTGGGTCACGATGCACTTTTGGAAGTTCCACGCCAACAGTCGCACTGGCTGTCCGGTTTCCGACGTGGACGGATCATGGTCAGGAATCGGGCTGGAGCGGGCTGGCGGAGAACAACTCCTCCAACCAGCCGGGGACCGCCTCGGCGTACTCGGCGCGGGACCTGTCGACGGTGTCCAGAGCGCGACGCCAGGACAGCGACCGGCTCACCGCCCCCAGGGTGATCGCGAGGTCGACGGCCTCGACGAGGGTCCGGCGGTCGTACCTGTCGGTCCACGCCTCCAGGTAGACGTCCCGCAACCGAGCCAGCCGGGCGTCGTCGGCCGCCAGCCCCGTCGCGTACCGGATGGACCGCAGGGTCACCAGCAATGTGCCGAAGGGGTGCGCCACCGAGGCGTCGCCCCAGTCGAAGTAGCGGTAGCCGTCCGAGGCCGCGAAGACGTTGCCGTCGTGCAGGTCGTCGTGTTGCACGGTGGCCGGGATGCCGATGTCGGCGAGCCGTCGACACCGCTCGGCGTACGACGGCAGCTCCGCCCGCAGCCGCTCGTGCACGGCCGGGCTGAGCCCACCCTCGGCACCGACAAGCAGCGACTCGCGATCGTCGAGCAGCTCGGCGAGCAGCCCGGCCAACACCTCGGGGCGGTGGTCCGGCACGCCCTGGGTGACCAACTCGTCGGCGTGCGGCACGGTGGCCAGTTGGAGCGCCGCGTACCCGGGCAGCGCCCGCTCCCAGTGCGCCAGATCGGGATCGCGCGCCAGCACGTCCCGCAACGACTCGCCGCCGTCGGGCAGCAGCGACCAGCCCTGCGCCGGGTCCACAGCGATCGGCGTCAGCACCCGTTCCGGCGTCAACCGGGCGAGCGTCGCGATCAGGACCGCCTCGTGCACGGTGCCCGGATTGTTGGCCTTGAACCAGACCGGGCCGTCGTCGGTGGGCACCCGCCAGACCAGCGACCACGGGCGCACCCGAGGCTCCACCGGCCCGGTCACCCGCCGGCCGGCCTGGCTCAGCCGCGCGTCGACCCAGGACCGGGCCCCTGCCTGCCACCGCTCGGTGGACCACGGCGCGGCGTGCGTGTCAGCGTTCGTCGTCACGCTGGGCACCCTAGGCGGCCCGCCCACGCCGACGCGAGCACGTTTGCGGCGTCGGGGGGAGTCAGACCAGCTCGACGATCGTCGCGTTGGCCATGCCGCCGCCCTCGCACATGGTCTGTAGGCCGTAGCGGATCCCGTTGTCCCGCATGTGCTGGAGCATTGTGGTCATGATCCGGGCACCGGAGCCGCCGAGCGGATGACCGAGGGCGATCGCCCCACCACGCGGGTTGAGCCGCTCCGGGTCCGCCTCGGTCTCCGCCAGCCACGCCAGTGGCACCGGGGCGAACGCCTCGTTCACCTCGTACACCCCGATCTCCTCGATGCCCAACCCCGCGCGGCGCAGCGCCTTCGCGGTGGCCGGGATGGGCGCGGTGAGCATGGTGACCGGGTCGTCGGCGGCGACCACCGCGGTGTGGATCCGGGCCAGCGGGCGCAGGCCGTGCCGGCTGGCCCAGTCGGAGGTGGTCACCGCGAGGGCGGCGGCGCCGTCGGAGATCTGGGACGCGGACCCGGCGGTCACCACGCCCTCGGCACGGAACGGGGTGGCCAGCTCGCCCAGCTTCGCCAGCGAGGTCTCCCGGCGGATGCCCTCGTCGGCGGCGAACTTGCCCCCGTCGGCCAGCGGCACCGGGGTCAGCTCCGGATCGAACGCGCCAGCGTCCTGCGCGGCGGCTGCCTTCTCGTGGCTGGCCAACGCGAACTCGTCGAGCTGGGTGCGGGAGAGCCGCCACCGCTGGGCGATCAGCTCGGCTCCGACCCCCTGGTTGAACGGCAGCGGCGCATCGTCGGCGAAGCCCTCGACGCCCCGGTAACGGGCGCGTAGCTGGTCACTGAACGGCATGCCGCCGGCCACACTGGAGCCCATCGGCACCCGGGTCATCGACTCGACGCCGCCGGCGACCACCAGGTCGGCCTGACCGGAGAGCACAGTCGCGGCGGCGAAGTGCAGGGCCTGCTGGCTGGAGCCGCACTGCCGGTCCAGGCTGGTGCCGGGCACCGTCTCGGGCCAGCCGGCGGCGAGCACGGCGTTGCGGGCGACGTTCCACGACTGCTCGCCGACCTGGGACACGCAGCCCCAGTAGACGTCGTCGACCTGGGCCGGGTCGATCCCGGTGCGCTCGGCGAGGGCACGCAGCACGTGCGCGGAGAGGTCGACCGGGTGGACGTCGGCGAGGCTGCCCCTGCGCCGTCCGACCGGGGTACGCACCGCGCCGACGATGACCGCGTCACTCATGTTTACTCCCCGGTAACCTGGGCTGCCCCGATCCTACGTCGTCCAGGGCTCGGCCATCCGGGCGGGCGTCGAGATGCCCGTACCCCCGACACCCGGCCGCCGCTGGCATGCTGGGCTGGTGAACGAGATCCCCGCGGTGCGGCAGTGGCGGGTGCCGGCGGCCCTGCCGGCGGTGAAGCTGGCCGGCGCGGTCCTGCTTGCCGCGCTCGGGCTGCTCTTCGCCGACGGCGACCCGGTCCGGCTGGTGGTGGCCGTCCTGGCCGCCGCCGCGCTGGCCGGCTGGGCGGTACGCGACCTGGTCGCGCCGGTCCGGTTGGCGGTGGACCCGGCGGGGCTCACCGTCATCCACGGATTCGCGGGCCGGCGGCTGCTGCCCTGGTCGGCGGTCGAGGAGATCGCCGTGGACCGGCGGCCACGGCTGGGGCTGACGAGCGAAACCCTGGAGATCGACGCGGGCGACTCGCTGCACCTGTTCGGCAGGTACGACCTGGGCGCGACCCCGGAGGAGGTGGCCGCCGCGCTGCGGGCCGCCCGGCCGACCTCGACCGGATGAGGCAGCCCAGCAGGTAGACGGCTGCGTCAGCCCAGCAGGTAGACGGTGCGGAAGACGGCAACGCCGAGCAGGACCAGCACGATCACCGCACAGCCGACGGCCTGCACCAACGTGCGCCGACCACGCGGCGCGTACGCGAGCACCACCGCCGTCAGCGCCCCGATCACCAGCCCACCGAGGTGCCCGGCGATGGAGATCCTCGGCACGGCGAACGTGAAGACCAGGTTGACGACGAGGACCGGCACGATCGACGAGGTGTCGAGACCGAGGCGTCGCATGATCACGAACATCGCGGCGAAGAGGCCGAAGATGGCCGTCGACGCGCCGACGGTCGGCGGCTGGTTGGGCGCACTGAACAGATAGACCGCGACGTTGCCGCCGAAGCCCGCGATCAGGTAGAGGGCGAGGAATCGCCACCGACCGAGCGCCGCCTCCAACTCCCGGCCGATCACCCACAGCGCCCAGGAGTTGAGCAGCAGGTGCAGCAGGCCGTAGTGCAGGAACATCGCACTGATCAGCCTGTACCACTCGCCCGCCGCGACCCCGTGCACCGGGCCGAGGGGGACGTACGAGGCGTAGCCGAGCACACCGCCCCACAGCGTCAGCGGCGTGTCGCCGCCCAGCAGACCGCCGAAGCCGGAACCGCCCGCCGCCGCGTCCCCGCCCCGGTCCGAGGCGATGGACAGCACCATTAACAACACGTTCAGCGCGATGAGCGCCTTGGTGACGTAGCCGTGCCGGCCGGCGATACCGCCACCGAAGGCGGTACGCGCCGGCCGGACACTGCGACGTCCCTCGTCGACGCACTCCGGGCACTGGTGCCCGACGGACGCCTCCCGCATGCAGTCCGGGCAGATCGGCCGGTCACAGCGGGTGCACCGCACGTAGGTCTCCCGACCGGGGTGCCGGTAGCAGACCGGGGCGGTCGGCGGAGACTCACTCACCGGGCCGACCCTCCGTCCACCGACGCGCGAACCACCGACGCGCGATCCACCGACGCCGGCCGGTGCGGTGCTCCGGAGCGCTCAATCATGCGAGCAAAGGTACCTCGCCGCTCGGTCAGGAAGCAGACCGCTCGATCTCGACCCGCTCGATGACGACGTCCTGGAGCGGACGGTCGCTCGGGCCGGTCGGGGTGCTCGCGATCGAGTCGACGACCTTCACCGACTGCTCGTCGGCAACCTGGCCGAAGATGGTGTGCCGGTTGTTGAGGTGCGGCGTCGGGGACACGGTGATGAAGAACTGCGAACCGTTGGTGCCCGGTCCGGCGTTCGCCATCGCCAGCAGGTAGGGCCGGTCGAAGCGCAGCTCCGGGTGGAACTCGTCCGCGAACTTGTAGCCCGGCCCGCCCCGACCGGTGCCCGTCGGGTCGCCCATCTGGACCATGAAACCGCTGATCACCCGGTGCGAGATGGTGCCGTCGTAGTACGGCCCACTGCCCGGCTGACCGGTGCGCGGATCGGTGTACTCACGGTTGCCCTCGGCCAGGTCGACGAAGTTGCGGACGGTCTTCGGCGCGTGGTTCGGGAAGAGCTCCAGCCGGATCGGGCCAGCGTTGGTGTGCAGGGTGGCGTAGACAGCCTCGGCCACGGGTACTCCTCACTCGTTGGTCAGTTCCATGCGGATCCTCCCATGTGCCCGATCTGGCATCGCGGAGGCATCCGTTGGTGGAGGATGACGAAGGAACAACTCCCAGGAGGTAGGACCGTGTTTGGATTCGGGCGGCGTAAGTCCCAGGGGCAGTTGGCCAAGGCCGAGCTGAACCAGAGCATCAGCCACCTGATGCAGGCAGCCAACCACGCCGCGAAGGGCGCCGGCGCGACCGTCGGCCCGCGGGTCCAGGTGGCCCGGGGTTACGTCGGGCCGGCCGCGGCGAGGGTTCGCGACCAGGCGTCGACCGGCTGGGGGACGACACTCACCACGCTGGCACCGCTGGCGGCGGCGGCCCGTGACGGCGCCGCGCAGGCAGGGCCGCTGACCAGGAAGGCCAAGTCGAAGACCATGCGGATCACCGGCAAGAAGAAGCAGCCGCGCCGTCGCGGCCCGATGATGACCGGCCTGCTGGCAGCAGGTGTCGTCGCCGGCCTGGCCGGCGCGGTGGCCATGCGTCGCCGCCGGGAGCAGCAGGAGTGGGCCGAGTACGACCCGACCCGCGGCAGCCTCGAACCGATGCGTGACGAGGTCGACTCGATCGAGGTACGCACCCCGTCCGCCACCAAGGGCACCGACGGGGCGGCAATGACCGGCGCCGCGGGGATGACCGGTGCCGGCAGTTCGGCGGTGGCCGGCGGCACCAGCGCGAGCACCACCGGCCCGGCCAAGCAGACCGGCATCCGCCCGACGGACAAGGTCCCGTCGGTCGCCGAGGGTGCCACTGACGTCTCCGGTCGGCCGACCGACGACCTCACCAAGGCGCTGGGCAAGGAGAAGGACACCGCCCGCACCAACGGCCGCCGCTGACAGCAGCGACAGCGCATCGAGCGCCGACGAGTGGGCTGCCCCCGCTCGTCGGCGCTTCCGCGTGCGCGGCGCTTTCGCGGAGCGGTCCCGGGCGCTACCGCCGCGCGGTCAGAGCCAGCCGTTGCGGCGGAACCAGCGGTAGAGGGCCAGTGAGACGCCGAGCATGAGGGCCAGGGCCACCGGATAGCCGTACGTCATCTTCAGCTCGGGCATGTTGTCGAAGTTCATGCCCTCGACGCCGGCGATGGAGGTCCAGACCGCGGCGATCGCCGCCCATGCGGCGATCTTGCGCATGTCGTTGTTCTGGTCGACGGTGACCTGGGCCAGCCGTGCCTGGAGGATCGAGTTCAACAGGTCGTCGTAGGAGTTCACCTGCTCCACGGTGCGGCTCAGGTGGTCCTGCACGTCCCGGAAGTACTTGCGGATCTCCTTGGGCACGTCCCGGTTGACCTGCGAGGTCAGCGTCATCAGCGGCCGTTGCAACGGCACCACCGCCCGCTTGAACTCCACAAGCTCCCGCTTCATCTGATAGATCCGCTGGATCCGCCCGTGGCCCTGCCTGTCGAAGACCTCGGCCTCCAGCACGTCGAGGTCGTCCTCGATCTGCTCGGCCACCTCCAGGTAGAGGTCGACCACCCGGTCGGTCACCCCGTACGCCACCGCCCACGGGCCGTGCAGCAGCAACTCCTGCTTGGTTTCCAGGTCGGCGCGGATCGGGGCGAGCCGGCAGGCATCCCCGTGCCGGACGCTGATCACGAAGTTCGGGCCGATGAAGAGCATCACCTGCCCGGTCTCCACGACCTCGGAGTTCTCGGTCAGCTCGGCGTGCTCGCAGTACCGCGCGGTACGCAGCACCAGGAAGACGACGTCGCCGAACCGCTCCAGCTTGGGGCGCTGCTCGGCCTTCACCGCGTCCTCGACGGCGAGCTCGTGCAGCCCGTAGGTCTCCGCGATGGCTGTCATCTCGGCCAACTCGGGCTGGTGCAGACCGATCCAGACGAAGCCGTGCTCCTCCTGGCGGGCAGCGGTCAGCGCGTCGGCGTACGTCCAGTCACCGGGTTGCCGCTTGCCGTCGACGTAGAGCGCGCAGTCGACCACTGCGCTGCGGCCGGTGCCCGTGCCCGTCGGGGCCGGCACGGGCGGCGAACCGTCGGCGTTGAGGATCCGGGTCATCGCCCGGACCGGGGAGGGCCACGCCCGAGGTCGCAACACCCGGCCGGTGGACGGCGGTGCCGTCCGGTCCCGCTCTGTCCGATCCGTCATCGCGTCACCTCCCACGCTCGGCTGCGGCTTGCAGGCTACGCCGACCGGGCTCCCGGACGCCTGTGACGGCGGTCGCGTGGGGCGGCACCGGGCGGGCCGGGCCGCATCGGGGGGTGTGCGGGGACGACACGGCCCACCCGGCACCTGTGGGGGCGGGAGGTTGTGCTGCCGCGTCACCCAGGTCGCGGCCGGCCCGGAGGCCGGCCGGTGACGTCCGCGACAGCTGATGGGTGACGCTCGCAGCATTGTGGGCCGCCGACCGCCAGGGCGGGAGTCCCGGGGCGGCCGGCATCGTCTTTCTGTCGGGAACCCGACAGTTGGCTTAGCTGCGGACCGCCTCCACGGCCTCGGCGAGCCGACGGACACCCTCGTCGATCTTGTCCGCGGTCACCGCCGAGAAGGCCAGCCGCAGCGCGTGCCGCCCACCGTCCAGCACGAAGTCGCTGCCCTTGACCACGGCCACCCCACGCTCGGCCGCCGCCGGGGCGAGCCGGTCGACAAGCACGTCCTGCGGGAACTCGACCCAGAGGAAGTAGCCGCCGTCGGGCTCCACGAACCGCGCCTGCGGCAGGTGCCGGCGCAACGACTCGGCGAGCACCCGAGCCCGTTCGCCCAGCGCCGCTCGTACCGTCTCGATCGAGCGGTCGATGTCGCCGGAGACGCAGAACTCGTGCACGATCGCCTGGGACACCATGCCCGGCGAGATGTAGAGGCTCGTCGCGTTCTTGGCGATGGCGGCGATCAGATCCGCCGGGCCGACCAGGTAACCGACCCGCACACCCGGGCAGACCGTCTTGGTGAAGCTGGACGCGTGCACCACCACGTTGCGGGTGTCCAGCGAGAGCATCGACGGCAGCGCCTCGCCCCGGAACCGGACGTCCGCGTACGGGTCGTCCTCGAAGATCGTGAACTCGTACTCGGCGGCGAGGTCGAGCAGCTCCCGACGCTTCTCCAGCGACAGCGTCATGCCGGCGGGGTTCTGGTAGTTCGGGATGACGTGCGCGAGCCGGGGCCGGACCCCGGACTCCAGCAGCTTGCGCAGCTCGGCGGTGTCGAGGCCATCCGGCTGGACCGAGATGGAGTGCAGCTCACTGCCCATCCGCTGGAGGTTGAGCAACGTCCGGTCGTACGTCGGGCGTTCCACCACCACCGCGTCGCCGGGGCGGACCAGGTGGTCGAAGAGGAACGCGTCGGCCTGGAGCGACCCGTTGGTAACGAGCACCTGGTCGGCCTGGACGCCGTGCTTGTCGGCGATCCACTTCCGCAGCGGAAGGTAACCGACGGAGGTGCCGTACGCCGTGACCCCCGCGGGGTCGGCGTCGAAGGCGCGGACGGCTGCGGCCTTGAGACCCTCGACATCGACGATGTCCAGCGAGGGAGCCCCACGGGCAAAGGAGATCAACTGCTCGGCGGTCATGGATGTTGAGCGTACGGGCGGCGGCGGGCGACGCGCGGACGGCACGGCGATGTCCGCATCCTGAGCCACCGGGACGGGTGACTCGACTCCACCGGTCGGCGGCAGATCAGACCGGAAGGGCGAGCGCGTCGTGGTGCGCCACCCGGGACAGCCCGTCAAACTGCACGCCGATCGCGTCGAGGAGCTGACTCCAGTCGAAGTAGGAGCGCCAGGCGGTGATCCGGCCGTGTCGAGCCCGGACCACGTCTGCCACCTCCCAGCTCACCAGCCGTCCGGTGGGCGCGACGGTGCCGTACGGCGAATGCAGCGTGCCGGTGTGGGTGCCGGTCAGACGCAGCTCGACCGCGGCGCCACCGCCGGTGCGGACCGCGCCGAGCGGGTCGACCCGCAGGTCCCCGAAGGCACCCGTCCAGGTGCGCAGGAGTGCGGGCAGCTCGATCGGACGGACCGTCACGCCCGGCATGGAGTAGAACGCCTCTGGGGCGTAGAGATCTGGAAGACGGGCCACGTCCCGACGCAGGAGCATGGCGTACTGCTGCTCGACCAGCCGCTCCGCGTCACGCATCGGAGACCTCCCCCGCGGGCCACGGCATCTCCGCGCCCGCAAGGGATCCTTACCCGTCGATCCGGCCCGCCACACCTGCACGGGTCAGGTCGTGGCGACGGCGGCCTGATCCCCCGCCCAGACCCGCATGATGTCCCGCACCGAGATCACCCCGGCCACCTCGCGGCCGTCCAGCACCACCAGGTGCCGGAACCCGCCCCGGGCCATCGCGGCGGCGGCCTCGGCCACCGTCCATTCCGGGCCGGCGTAGACCACGTCCCAGGTCAGGTGGGCGCCGGTGCGTTCCACGTCGCAGTCCAGGCCGGCGCCGATGGCCTTCAACACGTCGCGTTCGGTCATGATCCCGACGCCCTCGGAATCCGGGTCGATCACGACCGCCGACCCGACACCGCGAGCCGACATCATCCGGGCCGCCTGCCGCAGCGTGTGTTCCGGACCGACGACGAGGACCTGGCTGGACATGGCATCCCGTACCTGCATCACACATCACTCCTTCGGGACGGTGGCCTCCGGTACGGACATGGTCGTCCGTGGATGTTTCAGGGACAAGACCGAACGTCGCCGAACCACCGGCCGCTCGCTACTGTCGGACCGTGTCCACCGAGCCCCTGCGCTGCGCCGGCGCGCTGATCGTCGACCACGACGGCCGCATCTTCTTCCAGCGCCGCTCACCGCACCGACGCCTCTTCCCCAACTGCTGGGACATCGTCGGCGGCCACCTGGAGCCGGGCGAGGAGATCGACGAGGCGCTGCGCCGGGAGATCACCGAGGAGACCGGCTGGGTCCTCTCCCACGTCCTGGGCCAGGTGGGCGAGTACACCTACGTGGGCGACGACGGCCTGACCCGGATCGAGTACGACTTCCTGGTCCGTGTCGACGGTGACCTCGACCGCCCGACGTTGGAGGCCGGCAAGCACACCGAGTACCGCTGGCTGGCCGAGCACGAGGTGACAGCGCTGGACGAGCACCGCGACGTCAACGACGGGCTGATCCGGCGGATCGCGGAGGAGGGCTTCGCCGTCCTGCGGTCGATCGGTCTGTGAACACCGTCGAGCTGGCGCCGCACCGCATCGCCGGGCTGCTCGCCCCGGCCGTGGACCGGGTCTTCCGCGCCGGCATGCTGGCCGGCCGCGACGGCGGAGGCGCCGAGCTGAGCCAGCGGTACGGCGGGCCGACCGCGAGCGGTTTCCTGGTGGACCTGCGCACCCGGCTGGCGGCACCGGGCGGCACCGTCGACGCCCGGGGATTCGCGGCGATCACCCGGTACGCAGACCCGGTCGTCGCCCGCCGGACGGTGGACAAGCAGGTGGCGCACGGGATGCTGCACCGCCGCCCCGATGGCGCGCTGTCCGCCACCGAGCGGGGAGCGGCCTTCCTCGCCGAGCTGTACCAGGTGCACGCCGAGGTCACCGAGGAGCTGTGGGCCGGGCACGACGAGCGGGTGTCCCGGCTGGTCGCGGTGCTCGGCCGCCTGCTGTCGTACGCGCTGGTGCTGGCCGACACCGACGGCGACCGGGGTGGCTCGGCCTTCGCGGCGTTGGCGCCTCCCCACGAGCCGGACGGCACCCCGGCGGGCGTGCTGCTGCTCAACCGGCTCGGCACGCTGCGCTACCACCGGGCCGACGCGCACGCCGCCGCCTGGGCCGCCGCCGGGCACACCGCGTCGAGCATCACCGCCCTGCCGGCCGGCCCCGAACGGCTCGCCATCGAGTTGGAGACCGACCGCCGGGCCGCCGGCCCGTACTCCGTGCTCAGCGCGGACGAGCGACTGACAATGCTCGCCGACCTGGCCGCACTGCCCGGCTGACCCGGTTGGCCCCAGCGCGAGGCCAGCCGGGGCTATCCTCCAGCGGTGACGGGGAGCAGGACGAGGGAGGATGTCGCGATGATCGGAATGGTGCTCGCGGCCGGGGCGGGACGACGGCTGCGCCCGTACACCGACACCCTGCCCAAGGCGTTGGTGCCGGTGGACGGCGAGACCACGATCCTGGACATCGCGTTGGGCAACCTCGCCGAGGTCGGGCTCACCGACATCGTGATCGTGGTCGGCTACGCGGCGGACGCGGTCCGCGAGCGGCAGGCCGACCTGGAGAAGAGGTACGGGGTCACGCTGACCCTGGTGCACAACGACAGGGCCGAGGAGTGGAACAACGCCTACTCGCTCTGGCTGGCCCGGGAGTACTTCGCCCGTGGCGTGCTGCTCGTCAACGGCGACACAGTGCACCCGGTGAGCGTGGAGAAGACCCTGCTCGCCGAGCGCGGGCCGGGCATCCTGCTCGCGGTGGACACGCTGAAGGCGCTGGCCGAGGAGGAGATGAAGACCACCTTCGACGCCGCCGGCCAGCTCACCCGGATCACCAAGATCATGGACCCGGGCGAGGCGTACGGGGAGTACATCGGCGCGACGCTCATCGAGCCGCAGGTCGCCGACGCCCTCGCCGACGCGTTGGAGGCGACCTGGCGACGGGACCCGAACCTCTACTACGAGGACGGCTACCAGGAGTTCGCCGACCGGGGCGGGGAGGTGCGGGCGGCGCCGATCGGCGACGTCCCGTGGGTCGAGGTCGACAACCACGCCGACCTGGCCCGCGCACGGGAGATCGCGTGCCGCTACTAGCTCGGAGCGTCCTCACCCCGCTGCACATCGACGTACGCCGGGGGGCGGTGGCCGACCTGGCCGCGATCCTTTCCGACGGGCGGATCTCCGCCGGCGGTGACGTCGCGGTGGTGGTCGGCCCGGGTCAGGGCACCCAGATCGCGGAGCTGATCCGACCGTCACTGCGAACGGCCGACGTGTTCACCGTCTCCGGGGGCACCCTGGACGCCGCCGACGACCTCGGCGGCAAGCTCCGTGCCCGCTCGTACGACGCGGTCGTCGGCATCGGTGGCGGCAAGACCATCGACGTGGCCAAGTACGCGGCGACCCGCCGGGGCCTCCCGATGGTGTCGGTGGCGACGAGCCTCGCCAACGACGGGATCGCCTCCCCGGTGGCCAGCCTCATCACCGACGGGCTCAAGGGCTCCTACGGCGTGCACATCCCGATCGCGGTGATCGTCGACCTGGACTTCGTGGAGAGCGGCCCGGACCGGCACAACCGGGCCGGCATCGGCGACGTGATCAGCAACATCAGCGCGCTCGCCGACTGGGAGCTGGCCCGCCGGGTACGCGTCGAACCGTTCGACGGGCTCGCCGCCTCGCTGTCCCGGGCCGGTGCCGAAGCGGTACTCAACCACCCGGGCGACATGGCCGACGACGCCTTCGTCACAGTGCTGGCCGACGCGTTGATCTCCAGCGGCCTGGCCATGGCCATCGAGGGCACCAGCCGCCCGTGCAGTGGCGGCTGCCACGAGATCATGCACGCCATCGACGCGCTCTTCCCCGGCACCGCCTCACACGGCGAGTTGGCCGGGCTGGGTGCGCTGTTCTGCACCTGGCTGCGCGGTGACCTGCGCCGCTTCGCGGAGATGTCGGCCTGCCTGGCCCGGCACGGTCTGCCCCGGCTCCCCGCCGAGGTGGCGCTCAGCGACGACCAGTTCGTGGAGGCGGTGCAGTTCGCGCCACGTACCCGACCGGACCGGTACACCATCCTCGAACACCTGGCGCTGTCGCCTACCGAGACCCGGGACCGGCTGGCAGACTACGCCGGTGCAATCCGCGACCAGCTTGGCTGACCCCCGTCCCACCGTCGCCGACTTCCACCGGGTGAACCGGGGCGGCGGCCTGTTCAGCGAGTCGATCAGCCAGTGGCTGGGTGCCGTCTTCGCGCTCGTCGCCCAGCGGCTCGGGTTGCGACCGACGGCGCTGACCATCACCAACCTGGTGCTCGGGCTGGCCACCTCGGTCACCGTGGTATCGCTCGCCGGCCCGGTCGCGGACGGGGACGTACCGGCCTGGGTGGTCGGCCTGCTCGCCCTTGTCGGCTGGCAGGTGGCGTACTCCCTGGACTGCGCCGACGGGCAGCTCGCCCGGGTGACCGGGCAGGGCAGCGCGGCCGGGGCCCGGGTCGACGTGCTCTGCGACGTGGCCGCGCAGATCGCCCTGGTCGCCGCGCTCGCCGCCACCGCCGTCGCGCAGGAGCCGTCGACCCCGACCTGGCTGGTGGCGACGTTCGCGGGCACCTGGATGGTCAACCTGGTGACGTCGGTCATGCAGGCCGGCCCGAACGCCGCCAGCATGGTCACCTCGACCTCCCTGCCGGTGCGCCTGGTGAAGCTGGTCCGCGACTACGGCGCTGTGGTCTTCGTGGCAGCGCTGGTGCTGGCCGTGGCTCCCGCGTTGGTCCTCTGGGTGCTCGTCGCCTTCACCGTCGTCAACGGCGGTTTCCTGCTGGCCAGCATCGCCTTCTCCGCCCGCGCCTCCCTGTAAGGGCCCTGCGGCGCGTCGACGGAACGCCACTCTTTGGCATCAGGACATCGCCTTCGTCGTCGGCGGCGCTGCCCTCACGGTCCCGCAGGCGGTTCAGAACCGCTGTCTTCCGCGCGTTGTTGGCGCAGTTGTTCGAGGAGGGCGGTGTCGGCTTCGAGGCCGGGGTGGTCGACCTGCCGGTCGAGGTCGACGACGTGTTCGAGTTCCCGGATCGCCTGGTCGAGGTCACCGCCCGCCCGGTGGGCCATCGCGATGTTGTACCGGGTGGTGGCTTCGCCGGCCCGGTCACCGACCTCCCGCGCAATGGGGAGGGCCCGGTGGTAGTGGTCGAGGGCACGCTGCCGGTCCCCCAACCGGTTGTACACGCTGCCGATGTTGTTGAGGGTGGCGGCTTCGCCGGCCCGGTCGCCAACCTCCCGCCGGATGGGGAGGGCCTGGTGGTAGTGGTCGAGAGCACGCTGCCGATCCCCCAACCCGTCGTGAACGAGGCCGATGTTGCTGAGGGTGGCGGCTTCGCCGGCCCGGTCGCCAACCTCCCGCGTAATGGGGAGGGCCTGGTGGTAGTGGTCGAGGGCACGCTGCTGATCCCCCAAGCCGTGGTACAGGTGGCCGATGTTGTTGAGGGTGGCGGCTTCGCCGGCCCGGTCGCCAACCTCCCGCCGGATGGGAAGGGCCTGGTGGTAGTGGTCGAGAGCACGCTGCCGATACCCCAACCGGTTGTACACGCTGCCGATGTTGTTGAGGGTGACGGCTTCGCCCGCCCGGTCGCCAACCTCCCGCCGGATGGGAAGGGCCTGGTGGTAGTGGTCGAGGGCACGCTGTCGATCCCCTAAACCGTCGTACACGCTGCCGATGTTGTTGAGGGTGACGGCTTCGCCGGCCCGGTCGCCGACCTCCCGCTGGATGGGGAGGGCCTGGTGGTAGTGGTCGAGGGCCCGCTGTCGATCCCCCAACCGGTTGTACACGTTGCCGATGTTGGTGAGGGTGGCGGCTTCGCCGGCCCGGTTGCCGGCCTGCTGGTGCATGGTCAGGGCCTGCTGATAGTCCTCCAGTGCTGGCCAGGGCCGACCGGTCGACGTCCGCGCCCAGCCACGCTGATAGAGAGCGCTGGCCTCCGGGCCGAGGGTCAGGGTCGCGGTGGCCATGGCCTCGACCGCGGCAAACCGCGAGATGCGCAGCCACATCCAACACACCCGGGCACCGACGTCCCGGGCGATCGCCGGCTGCTGACCGGCGACAGCAAGCCGATGCACCTCCACGTGTCGGGCAACGGTGGTCGCGGCAGCGGGAGCGACGGGGCGCGGTAGCGGCGGTTCCCGATCCTCCATGCCCGATCCACCTCGCTCTTCCTGCTGCTCCCGGTTGCCGACGCGGCGGTTGCCGAGGCGGACCGTGACACCACCGGCGTGCGGCGGTGGCATCGGCCGTCATTGTTCTTCCCACGATGGCCGGGATGCGGTCAGCGAGTCGGAAACCCGTCACCTGAGCCGGGCTCACCGAGCGGTCCCGGGACGTGAATGAAACGTACAGTGGCCGCCAAGGTCCGCCCGTCGATCACCTGGCCGGAATCGAGCGTGGGCGGTCCTGGGCCGGCTTGACCGGGCGTGTCGGGGGAGGTGCGGGCAATGGAAAACGCCACGGTGGAGGTGTCCGGGGCGCAAGCCGCGAGCTGGGCGGCGGAGCTGCGGGCCGCGCTGGTCGGGGCCGTGGGGCCGGACGGCAGCGTGTCGCCGGTCCAGGTGCAGCGGTCGGCCGAGATGGTGATCGCGGTGATCGGGCTGGTGTTCTCCGGGGTCGAAGTGGCCAAGACGATCACCGAGTGGTGGAGTGCCCGCCGCCGGGACGGTGCCGCGGTCACCGTGCTGCTGCCGGACGGCACCCGAATCGAGCTGGCCGAAGGCAGCCAGGCGCGGCTGGAGATCGCCATGCGGCCGGACGACACCGGGCCGCACTGAACTGACCGCCACGACGGGATGGGCAGATGGGCACCTTCGAACTGGAGGTCTTCGCGCAGACCTCGAACTACTACGAGCTGCGGCTGTCCGCCGACGGCGAGCCGCCCCGGACCCGCAGCCTGGACCGGGCCGCGATCGATGAGCTGATCACGCTGGTACGACGTGACTACAGCACCGACGCCGCCGCGCAGAAGGTGTACGGCGCGGTCCGGCTGGCTGAGCTGGGGGCGCGGCTGGCGGAGTTCCTCGACGGCGACCAGCGGTGGCTGACCTCGATGCTGGCCCATCCGGCCGGGGCGGTGCTGCGGATCACCGCCGAGCAGCGGCTGCGGCACCTGCCCTGGGAACTGCTCGCCCGGGAGGGCGCGTTCCTGACCGTGGCCGGGCGGGCGCCGCTGCTGCCGGTCCGTGCGGTCGGCACCCACGCGGCGCTGACCAGCCCGGTCACGCCGGGCAACCGGCCGTTGCGGGTGCTGTTCATGGCGGCTTCGCCCGAAGGGGTCGAGCCGGTGCTCAACTTCGAGGCCGAGGAAGCCGCGATCCTGGCCGCGACGCGACGGTCCGGCACCGATCTGGTGGTCGAGGAGAGCGGCACCCTGGAGGGGCTCCGGTTCCTCAGCCGCGACTACGGGCCCGGCCACTTCGACGTGCTGCATCTGAGCGGGCACGCCACCACCGACGGTGGAAAGCCGGTCTTCGTGGTGGAGGACGAGTTCGGCGCGCGAGCCAAGGCGACGGCCGACCAGATCGCCGAGGCGATGCAGGGGCACTGGCCGAGGCTGGTGTTCGTCTCCGGTTGCCTGACCGCTGACGCCCCCGACGGTGGGGTGTTTCCGTCGATGAGTGAGAGCCTGGTGCAGGCTGGTGCCCCTGTGGTGCTGGGCTGGGCGCTGCCGGTCGGTGACGTCTCCGCCACCGATTTCGCCGCCGCGCTCTACCAGGCCCTGGCCGACGGCCAATCGTTGGACCGGGCCGTCGTCGAGGCCCGCCGTCACCTGCTCCACGACAGGAAGAGCAGCTACTGGCATCTGCTCCGGGTCTACGCCGACCGGTCCCCGCTGACGCCCATGGTCACCCCGCTGCACACCCGGGGCCGCAGACGGTCGCAGGTACGCGCCGTCGACCAGCAGTTCCTGGACCCGCAGACCCAACTGTCCCGGGTCGCCTCCCGCGCCGAGTTCGTCGGCCGGCGTCGACTCATCCAACGGTGCCTGCGCGCCCTCCGGCAACCCGCCGACACCCCCGGCGCGGCGCAGGGCCTGCTGTTGGCCGGCATGGGTGGGCTCGGCAAGAGTAGCCTCGCCTCCCGGCTCCTGGAACGCATGCCCATCCACCAGCACGCCGTCTGGTACGGCCGGGTCGACGCCATCAAGTTCCGCGAGCTGACCGACAAGATCCGCTTCGACAGCGTCGAGCAGGCCGAAGAGGCCGGCAAAATTCTCGACAACGAGCGGGTTCCGCTCCTGACCCGGCTGCGGTACCTGCTCGACGCCGACGGGCTACTTGGTGGGACACCCTGCCTGTTCGTGTTCGACGACTTCGAGACCGGCAACCTCGACACCCGCGACGACGGCAGCCGGGTGCTCGCCCCGGCGATGGCCGAGATCCTGCCCGCCCTGCTCACCGCGATCCGCGACACCGGCAGCCCGAGCCGCGTCATCATCACCAGCCGCTACCGCTTCCCCGCCCCGGCCGGCACCACCATCGCCGTCGAGGCCCTGGAGACCCTCACCCTCGTCGAGCAGACCAAGAAGATCGCCAACCTGGCCAACCTGCGCCCCGAATCCACTATCGACACTGCCATCCGGGACCGGGCGATCAAGGCCGCGGCTGGCAACCCCCGGCTGCTCGACTGGCTCAACCGGATCGTCGACGATGCCACCCTCGACATCGACGGCCTGCTCACCGCCATCGAGAACGAAGCCCACCGGTTCCGCGAGACGGTCCTGGCCGACAACCTGCTCGACTCCCAGCCCCTCGAACTCCGCCGCATGCTCGCCAGGATCAACGTCGTCGAGCTACCCGTACCCGCCGCCACCGTCCACGCCCTGCACCAACACCCCGACGCCACCCGGCACATCCAGCGGGCCGTCCAACTCGGCCTACTCGAAGAGGGCATCGACCCCGAGACCCGCCAGCCCCGTTACTACGTCTCCAACATCCTGCACCCCCTCGTCCGCCCCCTGCTCACCGACGACGAGCACACCGACACCTGCGCCGCCGCCGCCCAGTCCCTCTATCAGCTCTGGGTCCTCGACCCCGCCGCCCCCGATGGCCACTGACCCGATGGTCCTCGCCCGCTGGGTCGAGGTGCATCGGCTTGCTGTCGCCGGTCAGCAGCCGGCGATCGCCCGGGACCTCGGTGACCGGGTGTGTCGGGTGTGGCTGCGTACCTCGCGGTTCGCCGCGGTCGAGGCCATGGCCACCGCGACCCTGACCCTCGGCCCGGACGCCAGCGCTCTCTATCAGCGTGGCTGGGCGCGGTCGTCGACCGGTCGGCCCCGGCCGGCGCTGGAGGACTTGCAGCAGGCCCTGACCATGTACCAGCAAGCCGGCAACCGGGCCGGCGAAGCCGCCACCCTCAGCAACATCGGCAGCGTGTACGACGACCTGGGGGATCGGCAGCGGGCCCTCGACCACTACCACCAGGCCCTCCCCATTACGCGGGAGGTCGGCGACCGGGCCGGCGAAGCCACCACCCTCAACAACATCGGCCACGTGTACGACGGGTTGGGGGATCGGCAGCGGGCCCTGGACCACTACCACCAGGCCCTCCCCATCCAGCGGGAGGTCGGCAACCGGGCCGGCGAAGCCACCACCCTCAACAACATCGGCCACGTGTACGACAACCTGGGGGATCGGCAGCGGGCCCTCGACCACTACCACCAAGCCCTCCCCATTACGCGGGACGTCGGTGACCGGGCCGGCGAAGCCGCCACCCTCAACAACATCGGCCGCGTGTACGCCGGGTTGGGGAACCGGCAGCGGGCCCTCGACCACTACCACCAGGCCCTGCCCATCCTGAGGGAGGTCGGTGACCGGGCCGGCGAAGCCACCACCCTCAACAACATCGGTCACGTGTACGCCGGGTTGGGGAACCGGCAGCGGGCCCTCGACCACTACCACCAGGCCCTGCCCATCCTGAGGGAGGTCGGCAACCGGGCCGGCGAAGCCACCACCCTCAACAACATCGGCAGCGTTCACGACAACCTGGGGGATCGGCAGCGGGCCCTCGACCACTACCACCAAGCCCTCCCCATTACGCGGGAGGTCGGCAACCGGGCCGGCGAAGCCACCACCCTCAACAACATCGGTCACGCGTACGACGGGTTGGGGGATCTACAGCGGGCCCTCGACCACTACCACCAGGCCCTCCCCATCCGGCGGGAGGTCGGTGACCGGGCCGGCGAAGCCACCACCCGGTACAACATCGCGATGATCCACCGGGCGGGCGGTGACCTCGACCAGGCGATCCGGGAACTCGAACACGTCGTCGACCTCGACCGGCAGGTCGACCACCCCGACCTCGAAGCCGACACCGCCCTCCTCGAACAACTCCGCCAACAACGCGCGGAAGGCCGGTGAGGAAGGGCCTTCTGCCAAGGCTTTCAGCATCGTCAACGGCGGCTTCCTGCTGGCCAGCATCGCCTTCTCCGCCCGCGCCTCCCTCCGCTGACCCCCGCCCCCGCCCCCGCCCCCGCGCGACCTTCGGGCCCTCGATCATGGAGTAGTGGTGCCTGATTTGACGCTATACGAGCGCTTTGTCGCCCACCACAACTCCATGATCGACAGGGCAGTGGCGGGCGACGGGGCATCGACGGGGTAGTGGCGGGCGACGGGACGGTGGCGGGCGTTGGCAGCGCAGGGCCGCCCGGCACTGGGTCAGGCTCGGTTGGGGGATCGGGCTACGCCTGCGTAGACGTCGATGAGCTGCTTGGTGACCACGTCGGGGTGGAAGGTGCGCTCGTAGCGGGCGCGGGCGGCCAGGGCCAGCCCGGCCGCACCCGCCCGGGCGACCGGCAGGGCGGCGGCCAGCGCGGCCGCCTCCGGTGCGACGACCCAGCCGGCCTCGCCCACGTCGATGCCGGCCGGCATGGGCGACCCGCCGCCGACGACAGCGGAGGCGACCTCGGCGGGGCCGGTGCCGGCGGGCTCGTGCGGGGCGTCGGCCCCGACCAGGTACGGGATGCCGCCCAACGCCGTGCCGAGCACCGGCCGGCCACTCGCCAGCGCCTCGATGATCACGGTGGGCAGCACGTCGTGCCACATGGAGGCGGCGATCACCACGGCGCTCGCCTCGACCGCCGCGCGTACTCCGGCCCGGTCGAGCTGCCCGAGGTAGACCACGTCGGGTCGCTCGGCGGCGGCGGCCTCCACCAGCGGGCGCAGCTCCCCGTCGCCCGCCACGCGGAGCGTGCCCAGGGCACCCACCGGGTGCCGGCGCCAGGCGTTCAGCAGCAGGTCGACGCCCTTCTCCGGCGAGAGCCGGGCCATGTAGAGGAACCCGTCACCCAGCGGCGCCGGCGTACCCGGGTCGGGGACGGAGTTCGGCTTCACCACGACGTGTTCGTCCGGAATGCCGTAGTCGCGGAGGTGGTCGGCGATCGCCGAGGTGAGCGCGACGTACCGATCCACCGAGCGCCAGGTGCCCCGGTGCACGGCCAGGGTGGTCGCCATCAACGCGCTCTGCGCCGCCGAGTCGCGGTAGCAGCGGTGCCTGATCGCCGGCACCCCCAGCGCCCGACCCTTGCAGTCCTGACAGATCACGCCGTCGCGGAAGTAGATCCCCGACGAGCAGACCTGCCGGTAGTTGTGCACCGTCTGCACGACCGGAACGCCGTGCCGGTGCGCGGTCCGCACCACCCAGGGCGACAACAATGGGTACGGGTTGTGCAGGTGCAGAACGTCCGGCCGGTGCTCGGTGAGCAGCCGGCTCAGGTCGTGCTGGGCGCGTGGAGCCCAGATCGGTGAGATCGGCAGCAGCGCCTTCGCCACCTTCGACATCGACGGGATCTCGTCCGAGCTGCGGAGGAAGGGCAGCACCTCGACGCCGGCGGCGGTGAGCTGGGCGATCTCCGAGTCGACGATGGTGTTCTCGCCGGAGGGTTGGGCTTCCCGGTACCGGTTGTGCGCCACCACGATTCTCACGGGGAGAAAGGCTACCGTTGTGTGGTGCCCGAACTACCGGAGGTTGAGGCGCTCGCGGGTTATCTGCGACAGCGCGCGGTGGGCCGGCGCGTCGATCGGCTGGAGATCGCCGCGATCAGCGCCCTGAAGACGTACGAGCCGGCTCCGACAGCGGTCGCCGGCCGGGCGGTGGTCGACGCCAGTCGGCACGGCAAGTTCCTCGACGTGCTCTTCGAGGGTGACCTGCACCTGGTGGTGCATCTGGCCCGGGCGGGCTGGCTGCACTACCGGGAGGCGTTCCCGGCCACCACGCCGCTGCGCCCCGGCAAGGGTCCGATCGCGCTGCGCGTACGCCTGGACGACGGCTCCGGGTTCGACCTCACCGAGGCCGGCACCCAGAAGAAGCTGGCCGCGTACCTGGTGACCGACCTGGCGGCGGTGCCCGGGGTGGTCAAGCTGGGCCCGGACGCGCTGGCCGCCGATCTGGCCACCTTCGCGGAGCGGCTGCGCAGCCGGCGGGGGCAGGTCAAGGGGGTGCTGACCGACCAGTCGGTGCTGTCCGGGGTGGGTAACGCGTACTCCGACGAGATCCTGCACGCCGCGAAGCTGTCCCCGTTCGCGATCACCGATCGGCTCACCGACGACCAGCTCGCCACCCTGCACGCGGCCACCCGGCAGGTGCTCGGCGACGCCGTCGAGCGGTCCCTCGGTCAGCGGGCCGCGGAGCTGAAGGGCGAGAAGCGCTCCGGGTTGAAGGTGCACGCCCGCACCGGGCTGCCCTGCCCGGTCTGCGGGGACACCGTGCGCGAGGTCTCGTTCGCCGATTCCAGCCTCCAGTACTGCGCGACGTGCCAGACCGGGGGAAAGCCGCTCGCTGACCGCCGGTTGTCCAGACTCGTACGGTGAGTCACACCACCCGGTGACTACGCAGCGGAATCGCCCACAGTGAGCGGAACCTCCGGTCCGCCGTTCTGGCCATGTGCGCATCCATCGGTATAGTGGCCCGGTCCCCGGCTTCTGAAATGGTGCGGAGCCGGCCAGATCCCTCCGGCACCATCGGTCGCCAATCTCGTTCGGGGCGGCGACCAGTCGGAGCCCGCGTGGGAGACTGGGACGGTGGGCGACCCGGGCCCTCACGCCGAGTGAGCGGCCCGTGTCATGCGGGAGGACATGGGTGAGGTGACGGCAAGCCTCCAGCGCCCGGTATCCAACGAAGGCCGGAGCAGACTCGTGCGGCACGTCGACAGCTTCGAGATCCAGCCGCCGACGCCGCCGTCTCACAACGGCGTCCCCCGGTCGGCGTGGACGAGGTCGCGTCGCCGGGTCTCCCGCTGGCACCGCCCCTACATCGCCGTCCTGCTCCTGCTCGACTTCGGCGCGGCGGCGTTCGCCAGTTGGATCGCGATCCAGCTCTTCGACCAGGCCGCCTCCGGGTTCAACGACCTCAAGCAGGACCCGACCTGGTTCCACACCGTCTCCTACCTGCTGCTCCCGCTCGGCTGGGTGGTCATCCTCTGGAGCAACCGGGGGTACGACCGGCGCTACCTGGGGCTGGGTCCGGACGAGTTCAAGCGGGTGATCCGGGCCGGGGTGACGGTCGCCGCGAGTGTCTCGTTCCTCGCCTTCGCCACCAAGACCGAGTTGTCCCGCTGGACTGTCGGCACGGCGCTGCTCGGCGCGCTGCTGCTGATCCTCTGGGGCCGGTTCGTGGCCCGCTGGGCGCTGCACTACATCCGTCGGCGGGCCGGTCAGGCCGCGCACCGGATGGTGCTGGTCGGCACCCTGCCGGAGTGCCTGGAGGTCTACGCGGCGGTCACCCGCAGCCCGGCCGCCGGGCTGATGCCCGTCGCCATCCACATCACCGACGGGTACGCGGCAGCCAAAGGCATGCCGACCCCGGTTCCGGTGTACGCCGGCCGTGACGTCCTGGCCCTGGTCCGTGAGGTCGGCGGGGACACCATCGCGGTCTGCGGGTCGGCCAGCGCCGAGCCGGGCGAGCTGCGCCGGCTGGCCTGGCAGCTCGAAGGCTCCGGTGTCGATCTGGTGGTAGCCCCGCAGTTGACAGACATCGCCGGCCCTCGGGTGCACATCCGCCCGATCGAGGGTCTGCCGCTGCTGCACGTCGAGGAGCCGACCCTCTCCGGTCCGGCGCTGTTGGCCAAGAACCTGATGGACCGGGTCGCCGCCGGCCTCGGCCTGCTGCTGCTGATCCCGCTCTTCCTGGCCATCGCCGTGGCGATCCGGATCTCCGACCGTGGGCCGGTCTTCTTCCGCCAGCCCCGGGTGGGGCACGAGGGGCGCACGTTCCGGGTGTGGAAGTTCCGGACCATGTACGTCGACGCGGAGGATCGGCTGGCCAGTCTGGTCGACCGGAACGAGACCGACGGCATGCTCTTCAAGATGAAGCAGGACCCCCGGGTCTTCCCGGTCGGTCGTTTCCTCCGGGCCACCTCGCTGGACGAGCTACCGCAGCTGATCAACGTGCTCTGGGGCGAGATGTCGCTGGTCGGGCCCCGCCCGCTGCCGGCCGACGACGGCGACTTCCTGGGCGACGTCCGCCGGCGGCTGCTGGTCCGCCCCGGCATGACCGGCCTGTGGCAGGTCTCCGGCCGCTCCGACCTGTCCTGGGACGAGTCGGTCCGACTGGACCTCTACTACGTCGACAACTGGTCGCTCGCGTACGACCTGAGCATCCTGTGGCGCACCGTCGGGGTGGTGCTCGCCCGCAAGGGCGCGTACTAATCGCTGCGTGGCTGCCAACCTCTCCGCCGTGGTCGGCGTCGTCTCACTCGTCACCGCGCTGACCGCGGCCCTGTTGGCGGTGCTGCGGCTGCGGGCTCGCCGGGGCATCGCGACCGCCACCCAGCGGGCCACCTACGAGGTGCTGCACACCGCCGGCCTGGCCGCCGAGCCGCTGCGGGCGGGGCTGAGCGAGGCGGGCGCGGCGAAGGCCGTACGTCATCTGCGGGCCCTGGTGGGCGCGGTCGGGCTGGCGCTCACCGACGCCGACCGGCTGTTGGCCCTCGACGGGCGCGGCACGCACCACGGCGGGCAACTGCTCGCGGCGGCCCAGCGGACAGTGCACAGCGGCCGCTCGGCGGTGCTGGGTGAGCAGGATCTGCACTGCGACCGGGTCGACTGCCCGATCCGGGGGGCGGTGGTCGCCCCGTTGCAGGGGGCGGACGGCCGGGTGGTCGGCGCGCTGGTGGCCGTCGCCGACAGTCCGCCGGCCCCGGGGTTGGTGCAGGCCACCCTGGAGACCGCGCACTGGGCCGGCAACCAGCTCGCCCTGGCGGAGTTGGACTCGTCCCGGGAGCGGCTGGCCCGGGCCGAGATCCGCGCGTTGCGGGCGCAGATCAGCCCGCACTTCATCTACAACGCGCTGACCGCGATCGGCTCGTTCGTCCGCACCGATCCCGAGCGGGCCCGGGAGTTGATCCTGGAGTTCGCGGAGTTCACCAGGTACTCGTTCCGGGCGCACGGGGAGTTCACCACCCTCGCCGAGGAGCTGCGGTCGATCGACCGCTACCTGACCATCGAACGGGCCCGGTTCGGCGACCGGTTGCAGGTGCGGTTGCAGATCGCCCCGGAGGTGCTGCCGGTGACGCTGCCGTTCCTCTGCCTCCAGCCACTCGTGGAGAACGCCGTCCGCCACGGGTTGTCCCGCAAGCCGGGCACGGGCATGGTGAGCATCGAGGCCCGGGACGCGGGCGCCGAGTGCCACATCACGGTGGAGGACGACGGAGTGGGAATGGACCCGACCACGCTGACCGCCGGCATCGCCGAGCTGGCCCGCGGCTCCGCCGATCCGGGCGACGACACGGGCCAGCACGTCGGCCTCTCCAACGTCGACGAGCGGCTGCGGTCGGTCTTCGGGGACCGGTTCGGCCTGGTCGTGGAGACCGGGCTGGGTTCGGGTACGAAGGTGAGCATGCGGGTGCCGAAGTTCCATCCCGGGGTACGGGCAGGCTCGTGACTGCTGCCTTTCTCCGGGTGCTCGCGGTGGACGACGAACCGCCCGCGCTCGACGAGCTGGCGTACCACCTGCGGGCCGACCCTCGGGTGGCCCGGCTGCACACCGCCGGGGACGCGACCGAGGCGCTGCGGCTGCTGCGCGACGGCGACGTGGACGTGGTCTTCCTGGACATCCGGATGCCCGGTCTGGACGGCATGGAGTTGGCCCGGGTGTTGCGCCGCTTCGCCCGGCCACCGGCGATCGTGTTCGTCACCGCGTACGACGACGGCGCGGTGGACGCCTTCGACCTGGGTGCCACCGACTACGTGCGGAAGCCGGTGCGCGCCGACCGGCTGGCCGAGTCGCTGCGCCGGGTGATCGGCTCGCGGGTGGTGCCGTCGCACCCGGCGGCGCTGGCCCGCGCCGAGGAGGACCCGACGATCCCCATCGAGTTGGCCGGCACGACCCGGATGCTGCCCCGATCGGCGGTTCGGTGGGTGGAGGCGCAGGGGGACTACGCCCGGCTACACACCGCGGAGGGCTCGCATCTGGTACGCGTCTCGCTGGCCACGCTCGCGGAACGGTGGGCCGATGCCGGTTTCGTCCGGGTGCACCGGTCGTACCTCGTGCAGTTGAAGTTGATCGCGGAGCTGCGGCTTGTCAACTCGGGCTATGTGGTGGTGATCGACGCCACCGAGCTGCCGGTGAGTCGGCGGCACACCCGGGAGCTGAAGGACAAACTGGTCCGGGCCGCGAAGCAGGACTGGGGTCGCTGAGCCGGATTGCCGCAGCGGGAATAACCCCGCCTCCCCGTACGTCGTACGGTACGTTTTATGGACGACGAATGGAGCCGCCGTGTTCGACGCCGCCACCGAGTTCGACAGTCAGCTCGACCACCTCGTGCACCTTGGCTACCCCGAGTTGGCCGGGCTGTCCGAGAGCGCCTTCCGCGACCTGGTCGCGCCGCTGCGGGCCAGGGCGGTCGAGGGCACCGCCGGCCTGCCCGACCCCACCGACGCCCGGGTGCCGTTCCTGTTGGTGATCACCAGAGACCTGGTCGGGGTGCCGGAACGCGTGGGCCGCACCACCCTGGCCGGCAAGCGCAAGCCCGGCGTCGTCGACCGCAACTACGCCGACGACGACCTGCCCCGCTTCGACCCGATCAAGGAGTTGGAGGTGCCGGCCGGGCCGGCGTACCTGCTCTTCGACGTCGATCGGGGCGAGGAGTTCCGCAACCTGCCCCCGGTCACCGCGATGGAGGGGATCACCGCCCAGGGTCGGCTGCCGCTCACCATCGACGAAGGGCTCGCGTTCGTCACGTTGCACCCGGCCGCGCTGGCGAGCAACAGGTGCTTCTCGCTCGTCGGCTCCCGCTGCGGCGACAAGCGGGTGCCGGCGATCTGGATCAGCCAGGGAGCGCCGAAGCTGGGCTGGTGCTGGTACGGCAACCCGCACACCTGGCTCGGCTCCGCCTCGGCCCGGCCGGAGCGCGTCGGCCTGGAGTGACAGTCCGCTGAGGAGGGATGACCGGTCGGGCGGGTCCGCCCGACCGGCCCTGCCGACGGATATCGTCAGTCGCCTATTCTCCGGTTGCCGATTCCGTACGGGGCGCAGGGTCGGTGTGGGCGAAGCCTGCTCGGGTCGCCCCACCACCCTCACATTGGGACATCGATGCAGCTAACCACAGCTCGCCGCGCCCTGCTGGCCGGTGCCCTCGTGGCGGCACTCGTGCTGCCCGGGGCCACCCCGGCCCATGCCGCAGCCACCGGTGCGGTCAGCGGACGACTGACCACCAGCGCCGGCACCGCCGCCGCCGAGGTCCAGGTATTGGTCTACGACCCCGACAGTTACTCCTACGTCGACGACACCAGCACCGACGCCGACGGCAACTTCACCCTCGCCGGGCTGCCCGCCGGCCCGTACCTGGTGGGCTACTTCCCTCTCGAACAGCCGGGGCAGTATTACCGCCAGCAGGCGACGATCTGGACCGCCAACCCGGTGACCGTCACCGCCGGTGGCACCGCCAGGGCCGACGACCAACTCTTCGCCGTCGGCACCTTCACCGGTCGGATCGTCAACACCGCGGGCGACCCGATGCCGGACCTGCCCGTCAACGCCCGCGAGGTCGACACGGGCGCCGTGACCGGGGGCCTGACCGACGACCAGGGTCGGTACACCTTCGCCACCCGGCCGGGCCGCTACGTGCTGAGCCTCCAGCCGATCGAGGGCATCGACCAGGTGCAGTACGTGCCCGGGAAGCTCGATCAGGAGAGCGCCACTGTCTTCCAGGTGAAGGCGGACGAGGCGACGGTGGTTAACGAGACAGCGCTGCCGGCGGGCACCCTCAGCGGCCGGTTCACCACCGCCACCGGTGCCCCGCTCGCCGATGCCCAGGTGAGCATCAGCACCGGCAGCGGCGGCGGCGGGGCGTACACGGAGACCGACGCGAACGGTGAGTTCGCCGTGCAACTACTGCCGGCCTCGTACATCGTCGGCCTGTACGCCGGTGATCGCCAGCAGTACTACCGCGGCAAGTTGACCTCCGAGGAAGCCGACCGCGTCGAGGTACGCGGCGGGCAGCAGACGAGGATCACGGACAGCCTGCTCGGCACCGGTTCGGTCACCGTGCAGGCGATCGACTCGGTCAGTGGAGCGCCCATCGCCAACTTCTGCGCCCAGTCGGTCTGTAGCAACGGCACCGGCACGGTGACCGTCACCGGCCTGCCGCAGGGCAGCCACACCATCTACCTGGACGTGCCGGACCGGCTCCACTTCAACCGCGAGGTGACCGGGGTACGGGTGAAGGCGGACCGCGACACCAAGCTGACCGTGAAGATGCGGCCCGGCGCGCTCATCAGCACCACGGTCCTCGATCGGCAGAGCGGCAAACCCGTGCCGGACGTCTGCCTGGACACGTTCCTGCCGAAGCAGGCGAAGCTCTCGGACGGCTACGGCGACTGCAGCGACCAGACCGGCAAGATCACGGTGGGGCCGCTCGCCGCCGGCAGCTACAAGCTCTTCGCGGTGCCGCGGGACAGCAACTACGGCCGCCAGTGGGTGGGCGTCAACGGCGGCAGCGGCGACGAGCGGGAGGCAGCGGTCGTCACCGCGACCGTCGGCCAGGTCGGCACCGGCCCGCAGATCAGGCTGGACCGGGCCGGCACGGTCACCGGCACGATCACCGACCCGGCCGGTAGGCCGGTGCAGAATGCCGCCGTCTCGGTGCTGACCGCCCACCCCGGGGTCGGTGCGCAGGACGCCACCACCGACGAGCACGGCGTCTACACCCTCGAACGGCTCGGCCCGTACGCCTGGCCGGTGGTGGTCGGCGCCAACCCGTACGCGAGCGTGTGGTCCGGCAACAAGCCCAGCCGGTTCACCGCCACCCCGGTGCCGGTGACCGCCGGGGCGGCCGCCACCCACAACGTCCAGCTCGACCAGGGCGTCCAACTGAGCGGCACCTTCCGCACGCCCGACGGCACCCCGTTCACCAATGGGTTCGTCATCGCCCACAACGTCGACACCGGCGACATCGCGGGCAGCACCTGGCTTACCGACGGGCAGTTCAGCATCCGCGTCAAGGGGCCGCAGCGGGTCTTCTTCACCTACAACGTCTCCCTTGGTGACAAGCAGTTCGACGGCCGCTACCTGGCGACCCAGCCGGACGGCACCCGCAAGCTGGCCCGGTTCACCATCCCGGCCAGCGGCAGCGTGACCGCGGACCTGGTCGTGCCGACCAGCTGACGGGTTCGACGCAACGGGCCGGTGGCACCACGCCACCGGCCCCGCCGCGTACCCGCGCTCAGTCCGGGAGCGGTAGGCGCGTCCAGGATGCGCCGTCGCCGGTCAGCTGCACGTGGTCCGCACCGCCAGCCGCCAGGTCGTCCCGGCCGTAGAGCCAGGCGTATCCGGGCGCGGCACCGACGCGCCCGTCGCGTCTGTCATACTCGCGGACCGTCTTGAAGTGTCGCCCGGCATCCAGGCCGATCATGGCCGCGGACCTGTTGTTGGAGGTCTCCCTGTTTCCCGTCTCGACGAGCAGCAGGGAGCCGTCCGAGCCGACGACCAGGCACCGGTTCTCCAACGCGTTGGGCAGGTCGGTGCCCATGTCCGCCCAGGTTCGCCCCCCGTCCGTGGTACGCAGCAACTGCGACGTGCCCTCGACCTCCGTCGGCTGGGGCCCACCCGGTGGTGGCAGCGCGATCAACAGGTACGCCTCCTGTGCGCTGACCCCGGCTATCGCGATCACGTTCGCCCCCTCGGCCGACTGCCAGGTTGTCCAGGTGGCTCCCCGGTCCACGCTCCGAGCCACCACAAAGGCGCCGATGTAACCCGGCCAGTAGGTTGCCCAGATGGTTCCGTCCGCACTCGGATAGATGTTCGTGGGTGGACGGGGCGACGGCGGCTTGCCTCCGAGCCGGTAGACAGTTCCCGTCGGCGAAACCGCCACCGGTTCGCGGAGCGCCCCGCAGCCCTGGCTCCACTGACAGAAGACCGGCTGCGCCTTCGCCGGAAAGGCCGGCACCGTCACCATCGCCTGCTCGGCGTCCCGCCAGGTGCGGCCGTAGTCGGTGGAGAGCCGGAGCTGGTCACCATCCCGGACCAGGTAGGAGCGCTGGCTTAGCACCGAGAACTCCGGGTTGCTCAGCGGATTTCCGTCTGCGTGCTTCCCGCAGAAGCTGGTGCGGTACCGGGTCATCTCGTCATCGGTCCAGTTCCGCCCGCCGTCGTCGGTGTGCCGGAACCGCACAGTGAAGCAATCGTCGTCGGCGTCCCACACCCCCGCGACGACTGCCGACTCCGGCCCGGTCAGGAAGAGCTGGCCGCCGCGGTCCGGCGTGACCGGCGGCTGGTCCGGACCTGTCCATCCACCCCGGCCGGTGCTGTGGAACAGCGGCAGCATCGCCACGCCGGCCACGGCGACAACCAGAGCCAGCGCCACCCCGCTGGTACGCCGCCGACGTCGGGCCCGCGCTGCCGTCCGCATGTCGTCCAGGGGTGGCTGGCGGACCGCGTCGGCGACGGTGTCGACGTCGAATCCGGTGAACTCACGTGTGGACATCGATCCTCCCGATGGTCATGCTCTCGCTGATCGCTGAGTCGGTGAGCAGCGCTTTCAACGCCTGCCGGCCCCGGGACAACCGGGACTTCACAGTGCCCGGCGAAACGCCGAGCGTCGCCGCCACCTCGTCGATCGGCAGGTCGACCAGGTAGTGCAGGGCCAGCGCGTGTCGTTGCCCCGGAGGCAGTTCGCGCAACGCGGCGAGCAGCGCCAGGTGCTCGGGCGAGCGGTCGGCAACCGTCGGAGGCTGGTCGATCCGACGCAGCAGCCCGTCCAGCACCCGCCGCCGCCGGTGACGACTACGCGCGATGTTCACCGCGACCCGGCGCAGCCACGCCTCCGGGTTGTCGAGGCGGGCGAGCCGACCGGGTGCCGCCAGCGCCCGGGTGAACGCCTCCTGGACCGCCTCCTGCGCCTCGCACAGATCGCCGGTCACCGCGTAGAGCTGCACCACGAGTCGTCGGAAACAGCCCGCGTAGAGCTCGGCAATCAGATCAGCGTCGGACACCCTCACCACCCCTCGTCACCTTTCCCACTCCTGGGCGAAGGGAAAGGTTCCGAGCGACGGTCAGAAGATGTCGGCCAGCGGCAGGACGAGGGGGAACGGCTGCGCGGTGCGGTAGACCTCGCCGACCGGGAGGACGGCCTGCTCGCGGTAACCACCCGCGCCGTTCGCTAGCACAGTCAGAGTCTGCTTACGGGGCTCGACCAGCCAGTAGAGCGGAATGCCGACGGCCGCGTACTCGTGACGTTTGAGCACCAGGTCTCGGCCAGCGTTGCTCGGTGAGATCACCTCGACGACGAGGAGCACGTCGGCCGGGTCGAGCGCGGCACCGCCGCTGTCCAGTGCGCTCTCGGCGGCGACGAAGAGATCCGGCACGAAGTACGACGAGCGCTTGGCACTGACACCGATGTCCTGACCGACGAGCACGCCGGTCGGGGCCTGCCGGTCGAGGATCCGGCGGAGGCGGTTGGCGACCGCGCCGTGGAAGACGTCCGCATGGGGGGACACCAGCAGACTCCCGTCGAAGATCTCGTAGACCTGGTCGTCCGCGGGGAGGCTCTGAAGGTCGTCGACCGTCCAGGCGTCGCCCCAGCCGGGCCGGGCAGGGTTCGTCACCGTCACACCTCCTCTCTACCGGACCACCCTGACAGCTCACCCGGTCGTCCACAACGAGCCTCGGGAGTTCACCCACGCCAGCTGGCATGGTGGCGGAGTTATCCACAGGCGTGAACGGTTCTCCACAGGTTATTCACAATGCGACCCACTGATCTCCACGGCGGCTCCCTACAGTCGGGACCCATGAAGGAACGCCGGATACTGGTCGTCGAGGACGAACGGACCATCGCCGAGTCCATCGCCGCCCGACTGCGCGCCGAGGGTTTCACTGTGCAGGTCGCGGCGGACGGGCCCAGCGCCGTCGCGCAGTTCCGCACCGGCCAGCCGGATCTCGTCGTCCTCGACGTGATGTTGCCCGGCTTCGACGGCCTGGAGGTGTGCCGCCGGATCCAGGCCGACCGGCCGGTGCCGGTGCTGATGCTCACCGCCCGGGACGACGAGACCGACCTGCTGGTGGGGCTCGCGGTCGGCGCTGACGACTACCTCACCAAGCCCTTCTCGATGCGGGAGTTGGCCGCCCGGGTGCACGTCCTGCTCCGACGGGTGGAGCGGGCCGCCACCCCGGCGCCGCCCGCGATCCACCTCGGCGACATCGAGATCAACGAGGCCGAGCGGCGGGTCCGTCGGGCCGGCGCGGACGTGCACCTCACGCCGACGGAGTTCGACCTGCTGGTCCACCTCGCCGGGCGGCCCCGCACGGTGCTCCCCCGGGAACGGCTGCTCGCCGACGTGTGGGGATGGGTCGACGGGAGTGGCACCCGCACTGTGGACAGCCACATCAAGGCGCTGCGCCGCAAGCTCGGCGCCGACCTGATCCGGACCGTCCACGGCGTCGGGTACGCCCTGGAGGTGCCCGCGTGACCGGTCGGCTGTTGGGCTGGCTGGAGCGGGTGTTACCCCGTCCGCTGGACCCGGTCCGCTCGATCAAGATGAAGCTCGGCGTCCTGCTTGTCGCCTCCTGGGCCGTGGCCATCGGCTACTTCTGGTACGGCGTCGGGTGGCTCCCGCCAGGCACGGCGATCACCAGCATCGGCATCGCGCTTGTCACCTCGCAGGTGCTCGCCCACGGGATGACCTCGCCGCTGCGTGAGATGACGGCGGCGGCCGGCGCGATGGCCCGTGGCGACTACACCCGACGGGTACGCGCCACGTCCCGCGACGAGGTCGGCGAGTTGGCTCAGGCGTTCAACAAGATGGCCGAGGATCTGCACGCCGCCGACCAGCGTCGACGCGAGCTGATCGCCAACGTCTCGCACGAGTTGCGTACGCCGATCACCGCCTTGCAGGGCGTGCTGGAGAACATGGTGGACGGGGTGGCCGATCCGGAACCGGCCGCGCTGCGCTCGGCGCTGTCGCAGACCGAACGGCTCGGGCACCTCGTCGCCGACCTGCTCGACCTGTCCCGCCTCGACGCCGGGGTGGTGCCCCTGCGCCGGGTACGCATTGACGTGAACGACTTCCTCGACGAGGCGGTGGAGCATGCCACCGCCAGCGCGGTCGGCGCCGCACAGGATGTGCGCTTCCAGCTCCGGGAACTGCCGGCACCGTTGACCGTCTACGCCGACCCGTGGCGGCTGCACCAGGTCTTCGCGAACCTGCTCGACAACGCGGCACGGCACAGCCCGCCCGGCGGCACGGTGCGACTGAGCGTCGAGGAACACGCCGACCAGCTCCGCTTCGAGGTCAGCGACGAGGGCCAGGGCATTTCGCCGAGCGAGCGGTCCCGGGTCTTCGAACGGTTCACCCGAGGCGATCGTTCCGCCGGCGGCGGGACAGGGCTCGGCCTGGCAATCGCCCGCTGGGTCGTCGAACTGCACGGCGGTCGGATCGCCGTCCTCGACCCCGTCACACCACCGCACCGGGTCGATCGGCCCGGCTGCCGCATCCAGGTCACCATCCCGCGCGACGGGTCACACCGGAAAGAGGTCGCATGACCAGCCCTGGCTCCACCCCGCTTCCGGCCAGCGGACCGACCGCACCGCAGGTTCTTCCGCCGGTCAGACCGGGCCCGGCCGTCGGTCAGCCCCAACCGTGGCCGATCGCGCCGGCCCGTCCACGGCCGCCGTCGCTGATCGAGCGGCGCTGGCCGGGACCGTCCGGCTCCGCCCGTCCGCTGGTTTTGACGGCGGTGGCGATGGCGGCGGTCGTCGGCGCCGCGACGCTCACGATGGTTCGTCCCGGCCTCGGCTGGCTGGTGGCCACACTGGCTGTCACCGCCGCCCTGGTCACCGCCAGCAACGCCCGTTCCCGGTCGTCGTCCCCGCCAGCGGGCGTCACCGCGCCGGCCGTGCCCAGCGACGCACCGGGCAGGCCGCCGACCCCGACCGCCACCACCACACCGGGCGAGCCGGCGACGCCGACCGCCGTACCGGCCGGCACCGCCGCATCGAAGACCGCCACCACGGCGGCACCGCCAACTGCGCAGCCCGGCAGGCCAGCAGCGCCGGGTGCGCCAGCTAACGCCACCACGCCGCCGCCGATCACCAACGCCCCGACCACGCCGACCACCGCCACCACGCCAACTAGCAGCATGTCGACCGCACCGCCTACTGCGGAGGCGGCCGTCCGTCCCGGTGCCACGGGGGCACCGGGGCGGGCGGCACAGGTCGCCTGGGCCGCCGCGACGATCGCGTTGGTGGCCGTCGGCACGGTCCGCGCGGCCGGTTGGCTCTTCGCGCTCTGCCTGGTCGCGGCGGCGGTGACCGGAACGCTCGCGGTGACCGGCGGGCGAAGCCCGCTCGGGATGCTCGTCGCCGCGACGCTGCCGCCGGCCGCGACGGTACGGGCGCTCCCCTGGGCGGTACGCGGACTGCGCGACACCCGCCCGGCCGGGGCGGGGATCGGGGTCGGCCGCATCCTGACCAGCTTGGCGATCTCCGCCGGCCTGTTGCTGCTGTTCGGTCTGCTCTTCTCCTCCGCCGACGCGGTCTTCGCCGATCTGGTCACGGGTCTTCTGCCGGACATCTCGGCGGCCAGTGTGGTTGGCTGGCTGGTGCGTCTGGCGCTGATCGGTGCTGGTCTGCTCGGTGCCGCGTACCTGGTCAGTCGGCCACCCGACCTGGAGGGCCTGCGGCCGGGCCCGGCGCGACCGGCCCACCGGCTGGAGTGGACCCTGCCGCTGGTGCTGCTCGACACCCTGTTCGCCGCGTTCGTGCTGGTCCAGCTCACTGTTTTCTTCGGCGGCGCTGGGCATGTGCTGCGGACGGCCGGGCTCACCTACGCCCAGTACGCCCGGGGCGGCTTCTGGCAGTTGCTCGCCGTCACCGCGCTCACCCTGCTGGTGATCGCGATCGCCGCCCGCCGGGCACCGAAGGCCACCCGGGCCGATCGACTCCTGGTTCGCGTACTGCTCGGCACACTCGCCGCGCTGAGCCTGGTGGTCGTCGCCTCCGCGCTCTACCGGATGCAGGTCTACACCGACGCGTACGGCGCGACCCGGCTCCGGCTCTTCGTGACGACAGTCGAACTCTGGCTCGGGCTGCTCTTCGTCGTGGTCGGGGTGGCGGTGGTGCGGCTGCGGGCCGCCTGGCTGCCCCGGCTGGTGGTTGGCACGGCGGTGCTGGCGCTGCTCGGGTTGGCCCTGGTCAACCCGGACCGGCTGATCGCCGACCGCAACGTCGACAGATACCTGGAGACCGGCCGGTTGGACGTCAGCTACCTGTCCGGGCTGTCGGCGGACGCCGTACCGGCCCTGGCTCGGCTGCCCGAGCCGATGCGCGCCTGCGCGCTGGGGCAGATCGCCGCCGAACTGCCCCACGACGGTCTGTGGGGGGCGAACCTCGGCCGGGAGAGGGCACGACAGGACCTCGCCACGATCCCGACAGTCACCGGTGTGACGGACTGTCCCGGTACGCGACGCTGGTGAGGGCCACCGCTTGACAATCGCGCGCGGCGGGCAAGACTGCCGGGGTGGCCAAGCAACTCCCTGACGTGGGGTCGGGCGGTGCGGCACCGCCGCCCCGGCGGGCCCGGATCGTGCTGGCCGAGATCAGCCGGCAGGACACCCGCGCCGAGCGGACCCGCGCCGAGCTGGCCCAGCAGACCCAGGTCGGCGAGGCGCTGGTCCGCGGCCTGGTCCGGGCCCAACTCGCGCTGGCGTTGCGGCTCTCCCTGGTGGTGGTCATCGGGTTGGGTGGGCTGCCGTGGCTGTTCGCCATCGCACCCTCGCTCGGCCGGACCACAGTCGGCGGCGTCAACCTGCCGTGGTTGCTGCTCGGGGTGGCCTCGTTCCCGTTCCTGATCGGGGTGGGCTGGGCGTACGTGCGGTTGGCCGAGCGCAACGAGCAGGACTTCACCGATCTGGTGCAGCGGCCGGAGCACTGAGGTGGGCAACGACTTCGTGGTCCCGGCCATCGTCGCGGTCACCCTGGTCACCGTCGGGATCGGCTTCTACGGGCTGCGGTTGGCGCGGACCACGTCCGACTTCCTGGTGGCGTCCCGGGCGATCAGCCCGACGTGGAACGCCGCAGCCATCGGCGGCGAGTACCTGTCGGCGGCGAGCTTTCTCGGCATCGCCGGCCTGGTCCTCAAGTACGGCGTGGACGTGCTCTGGTACCCGGTCGGTTTCGCCGCCGGCTACCTGGCACTGCTGCTGTTCGTGGCCGCGCCGCTGCGCCGCTCCGGCGCGTTCACCCTGCCCGACTTCTGCGAGCTGCGGCTGGGGTCCCGCCGGCTGCGCATCCTGGCCACCGCGTTCGTGATCTTCATCGGTTGGCTGTACCTGGTGCCGCAACTCCAGGGCGCCGGGCTCACCCTGGCCACGGTTGCGGGTTCCCCGTACCCGGTCGGTGCCCTGCTGGTGGCCGCCGTGGTCACCGCCAACGTGGCGCTGGGCGGGATGCGGGCCATCACCTTCGTGCAGGCGTTCCAGTACTGGCTCAAGCTGACCGCGCTCGCCGTACCGGTGATCTTCCTGGCGTTGCAGTGGCAGGCCGACGGCCGCCCGACGGTGACGCCGCCCGACGGGCCGACGTTCCGGACCGCGACCACCGTCGTGGTCGAGCACCGCGCGACCCTCACCCTGCCCGCCGGTGACATTCGGGAGGTACGCCCCGGCGACGAGCTGACCTTCGCCGCCGGTGACCCGGTGCCGGACGTGTCCGGGGTGGCCACCGGCGCCAGCGACTGGCTGCTGCCCAGCGCCGCGGGCAACGACGACCGGGGGCTGTTCGCCACGTACTCGCTGATCCTTGCCACGTTCCTGGGCACCATGGGGCTGCCGCACGTGCTGGTCCGCTTCTACACCAACCCGGACGGCGCGGCGGCACGCCGGACCACACTTGTCGTGCTGGCCCTCGTCGGCGTCTTCTATCTGCTGCCCACCCTGTACGGGGTGCTCGGCCGGATCTACACGCCGCAACTACTGGTCAGCGGGCAGACCGACGCGGTGGTGGTGTTGCTGCCCGGTGCGGCACTCGGCGACGGGGCGGTCGGGCGGCTGCTCGCCGCGCTGGTCTCGGCGGGCGCGTTCGCGGCGTTCCTCTCCACCTCGTCCGGGCTGCTGACAAGCGTCGCCGGCGTGATCTCGACGGATGTGCTCGGCCAGGGCTCGGTACGCGGCTTCCGGCTGGCCACGGTGCTCGCCGGTGCGGTGCCGACGCTGCTGGCGCTGCACGTCTCCGGACTTGACGTGTCGCAGGTGGTCGGCCTGGCCTTCGCGGTCGCGGCGTCGAGTTTCTGCCCGCTGCTGGTGCTCGGCATCTGGTGGCGTGGGTTGACCGACGTGGGTGCCGCCGCCGGTGTGGTGGTCGGCGGCGGCGCGGCGATCGGGGCGGTGTTGGTCACCGTGCTCGGACCGCCGTTGTCCGGCTGGCCGGCCACGCTCACCACCCAGCCGGCCGCCTGGACGGTGCCGCTGGCCTTCACCGTGATGGTCGTGGTGTCGATGGCGACCCGGCGTCGGGCCCCGGCCGACGTCGCGGCCACCATGCTCCGCCTGCACACCCCCGAGACCGTCCGGCTATAGCTGGTCGACGTGCTCGTCGTCGGACCCGGCGAGGCGGCGCGTCGCGGGCTGGACACGTCGAAAGCCCCCGACCAGCGCCGGGAGCCTTCGCGGTCGGCCGGTCGGTCAGCCGGCGTTGCGCGCCATCGACACGAACCCACGCCACGCGGCGACGCTGAAGCTCAGCGTTCCCCCGTCACGGTCCTTCGTGTCCCGGACGAGGACGACACCCGGAAGGTTGTCGGCAACCTCGACGCACGATCCTCCATTGTTGCCGCTCTTCGTGCTCTTACGCCACCGCGCCCCGGTCATGTCCATGATGCTGCTGCCCTTCTGATCAGATCTAGGGACTGAAGACGGGACAAAGCCTCGCTCCTGATGCGCTCCCATCTGCGATTCAGCGTAGCAATGTCCGCAGCCCCATTAATGATCTGCGCTCGCACCTGACTGTCGACGTGTGCCACATGCTCGCCGTCGGGTAGCTCGGCCACGACAAACCCCCCGCCCAGGCCCGGGTACATCCCGACGTCCCGGGGCACGACAAGGACCTGAACCGCGGGCAACACAGCACACGCGGCGAGATGTTCGCACTGCTCACGCATCAGTTGCCGATCACCGTAGGCCGACTGATACAGCACCAGCTCATGAACGACCGCGACCAGCAGCGGTGGTCGTTCCCGGCGCAGGATCGATTGTCGGTCGATGCGTGACGCTACGACGTCGTCAACCTCGCCCGCTGTCAACGCCTCACCCGCGAGCGTGGCCCGCGCGTATGCCTCGGTCTGCAAGAGTCCGGGTACCCACGTGTGTTCGAACCAGCGAATCGCGACCGCCTCGCGCTCCCAGTCGACCCACTCGCGCAGCCATTGCGGCTCGCGTCGCTTCAGGACATCAGGCCATAGGTCCCCGACGTCCCTCCCAAGGATAAATGCAAGCTTCGCGCGCCGACGTGGCTGCGGCACGCGTCCCGGGCTTATCCACCGCGCTGCTGTCTTTGGATCTACACCCGTTTGAGCTGCCAAACTTTCGGCCGTTTCGCCCGCCTCGGCCATCGCAGCCTGAAGTGCACGGTTCATCCCGCCTCCATAACGAACGTCCCGGACGTCCCTTAAGAATAGACCAACGTCGTGTACTGGTCCCGTTACTGTTCGCAAGGGTGTCAGGTGAGCGGCACCGCTGGTGGAGGCGCAGCCCGGCGGCGGTGCTGGCCCGGGGTCGCCCCGTGGGCGAGCACTCAAGGGGCGGCCCCTCTAGCCCGCTGGAGGGAGAGACATGCCTGACGAGCGACCCGCACCGAACCCCGCACCACCGCCCGCGCCGGTCCCGTGGCCGCCGGGCACCATCGGCCCTGTCCCGCCGCGCCCCGGCCTGCGCACAAACCGCGTGCCGGACTGCCGGTGGGTGCCGCGATGACGGTGAAGATGAGAGCCGGCGACGTCGTCCACCTGACCACCGACGCGAGCGTGCAATTTCTGCGCCCGATCTCCGTTCGTATCATTCGCGAACTGCCGGAGCGGATCACGTACGACGGGTGGGTGTGGATAGAGGGGTATGAGTTGGACGCGGCGGGGGACGCCCGAGCACGCCGCGAGTTGTACGTGCGGCGCGAAGGCGTTCAACTGGTGCAGAGCGCCCCGCCCGCCACACCGACGAGGCCGACCACCCGTCGCCCGGTTGTCCGTACCCCGCTGCGCGCCGGATGAGCGCCCGACCGCACCACCCCGGGCATCCGCACTGGCGCTGCACGACCTGCGGCGCGCACTGGCCGTGCTCGCCCGCGCGACTGTCGCTGCTGAGGCGGTGGGAGCACGACTTCGACGGTTTGGCGATGCTGCTGTCACAACACGCCGTTGCGGCGCTGACGGACGCGTTCAAGCTGGGCTTGGATCCGCAGCCCGCGGCGTACGCCGAACGGTTCCTCGGGTGGGTACTCGACCGCGCTCGAAAAGACGTCGAGAAGAACGGCTACACCTCGGTCAGTCGGTCGCCCTCGGGTGGCTCGTACCGGCGTGCTTGATCCAGCAGGTGCGGGTGTCGTGATCCTTGGCCGCATCGTTGGTGGCGAATCGCAGGATGTAGCCGCCAGGGCGGGGTGGCGGCGCAGCCCGGTCGCCGCGCTTGGCGCTCACTCGCCGGTCGGGCGCGCCACCGGCCCGAAGTCGTCGGAGCTGGGCTCGGCCAAGACCCGGTGCAGGTCGGGGTCGGCGTGTATCTCGGCGGTGTGCCGCCACTCGGTGAGCAGCTGCGACACCGCTGCGGTATTGCCCACCGCAGCCGCCGCCTCCACCGTCACGACGAACTCGCTGGCCATTTGCTCGACGTCGTCCGGCGGCAGGAACCGCACCCAGGGCAGCACGGTCGGCAGCGCCTCTCGGACCAGGGTCGGATCCCGGTGTACGACACTGGCCAGCAGCCGGGCCGTCAGGTCCACCACCTCGCCCTCGGCCGCCGCCCGATCGGCAGACATCAGCACCAGATCAGGCGCGTCACGGCGACGCAGCCGCACCGCGCGAGCACGAGAGAGCCGGTCGGCCGTCTCGACGGGTTGGCGTAGCAACTCCGAGAACGGCACGGACTCCGATGGCATGGACATGACATCAACACTACTTCAGTAGTCGACGATTCGCGGCGGATACGCCTACCGGATGTTCCCCCGTCCGCCTGGTGCCGGAGGGCGGAAGTGGCAATCGACGGATAACGTCGGCACATGACTGTTGAGCACCCCGCGCTCGCGCTGCGTGGCCTGGCCAAACGCTTCGACGGCACGATCGCGGTGGCCGGCGTCGACCTGGACGTCCCCGCCGGCTCGTTCTACGGCCTGCTCGGCCCGAACGGCGCCGGCAAGACCACCACCCTGTCGATGGCGGTCGGGCTGTTGCGGCCGGACGCCGGCTCGGCGTGGGTGCTCGGGCACGACGTCTGGCAGGATCCGGTGACCGCCAAGCGGCTGCTCGGCGTGATGCCCGACGGTGTCCGCCTGTTCGACAGGCTGACCGGGGCCGAGCTGCTGGCGTACAACGGGTTGTTGCGGGGGATGGACCCGGCGGTGGTCGACCAGCGGGCCGCGGAGTTGCTCGACGTGTTGGCGCTCGGCGATGCCGGCCGGACGCTTGTGGTGGACTACTCGGCGGGCATGAAGAAGAAGATCGGCCTGGCCTGCGCGCTGCTGCATGGCCCTCGGGTGTTGGTGCTGGACGAGCCGTTCGAGGCGGTCGACCCGGTCTCCGCCGCGCTGATCCGGGACATCCTCACCCGGTACGCGAGCGGTGGCGGCACGGTGATCTTCTCCAGTCACGTGATGGAGGTCGTCGAGCGGCTCTGCTCGCACGTGGCCATCCTGGCCGGCGGCACCATCAAGCGGGTCGGCACGATCGGTGACGTGCGCGGCGACCGCTCGTTGGAGGAGGTCTTCGTCGAGGTGGTGGGCGGGCGTACCGCGACCGGCGAGGAGCTTTCGTGGCTCTCCCGGTGATCGCGGACACCGCACCCGCCGTGCCGGTGCGAGCGGTCTCCGCCCGACACTTCGCGCGGCTCAAGCTGCGGGTGATGGGCAACAGCTTCCGGGGCCAGGGTTGGCGGATCGCCCTGTTCATCGGTGGTGCGGTGGTCGGGCTCTGGTTCGCCGTCGGCGGCTTCTTCCTCTTCGCCGCGCCCGGCCTGGCCGGCGACGGCACGTACGCGGTGCTCGTCGCGGCGGCGGGCGGCGGGCTGCTGGTGCTCGGTTGGCTTCTCCTACCGCTTGTCTTCTTCGGTGTGGACGAAACCCTGGACCCGGCCCGGTTCGCGCTGCTGCCACTGCCCCGCCGGACGTTGGTGACCGGCCTGTTCGTCGCGGCCCTGCTCAGTGTGCCGGTGCTGGCGGTGCTCATCGCGTCGTTCGGGCTGGTGCTCACCGCACTGTCCCTGGGCGGGTGGTCGGCGGGGTTGGTCGCCGTCGTCGGCGTGCTCGCCGGGCTGTTGCTCTGCGTGGCCGCCAGCCGGGCGGTGACCAGCGCGTTCGCCACCATGTTGCGGTCCCGTCGGGTCCGCGACCTGGCGGCCGTGCTGCTGGCGGTGACCGCCGCCATGCTCGGCCCGTTGCAGGTCGTCGGCCTCGCCGCCCTGCGGGAGGCAAACTGGGACCGACTGTCCGGCGTGGCGACAGTGATCGGCTGGACGCCGTTCGGCGCACCGTGGACGATGGGCATCGACGTGGCCCAGGGCCGGGTCTGGGCCGCACCGGTCAAGTTGCTGATCACTGTGGTGGCGATCGGTGCCCTGCTGCTCTGGTGGTCCCGGTCGCTGGAGTCGGCGATGGTGGGTGCGGCGAGCGCCGGCAGGGCACCGGTGCGACGCGCCACCACCGGCGGCGCGGTCGAGCAACTGTTCCCCAGGTTCGCCCGCTGGGCGCGGCGGGACCGGTTCGGTGCGCTGGTCGCCAGGGAGGCCCGCTACTGGTGGCGGGACGCCCGCCGCCGGGCCAACCTGATCACGATCGCGGTGGTCGGCATCTTCGTACCCGTGTTGATCAACGTGACGGGCGGGGACTTCGCGTTCGAGGGCGAGGCGGGGTTGACCGCTGCTGTCGCCGACAGCTCACCGGTCGTGGTCACCATCTCCATGCTCCTCGTGGGCGTGCTCGCCGCGGTCACCCTGGCCAACCAGTTCGGCTTCGACGGCAGCGCGTACGCGGCGAACGTGGTGGCCGGCGTGCCCGGCCGGGTGGAGCTGCGCGCCCGCATGGTGGCCTTTTCGCTGTACGTGCTGCCGCTGCTGGGGTTCGTCGCGGTGGTGCTGTCGATAGTGCTCGGTCGACCGGGGTGGATCGGGCTCACCATCGGCGGCCTGGTCGCCTCCTACGGTGCCGGGCTGGCGGTGAACAGCCTGATCTCGGTGCTCGGGGCGTACTCGCTGCCGGAGACGAGCAACCCGTTCGCGATGAACAGCGGTGCCGGTGTGGCGAAGGGGCTGCTCACCCTGGTGGCCATGCTCGCCTCGGTGGTCACGGCGGTGCCGATCGTGGTGGCCGCGGCACTGCTCGGCGACGCCTGGCTCTGGCTGGCCCTGCCGGTAAGCGCGGCGTACGGGTTGGGTACGGCTCTGCTGGGCGCGTACCTGGCCGGCGACGTGCTGGACCGGCGTCAGCCGGAGCTGCTGGCCACCGTCACGCCACGCCGTTAGCCGACGCGCCTTCGACCACAGCGGGCGGATGCGGTGCACCCGACGCCCTGAGCCGCCGTCAGTCCACCGGGATCCGGTAGACCAACTCGTACCGACCGCGCGGGAGCACGATGTCCGCCGTCTCGACCGGCACGCCAGCGGCGTAGTACGTCCGACTGATCTCGTACACGTCCGCTGGCCGGCCGGGCAGCCCCAGCGCTTCCGCCTCGGCGTCCGACGCGGGCCGGGAGTTGATCCGCTCTTCGAACTCGTCGACGTGCACACCGATCGGGTCCATCCGGGCGACCACGCCGACTGCGGCTCCCGCCTCCGGCCACTCCACGGGTGTGCCACCGGTGACGCCCAGCGGCTCGTACGACGTCGACAGCTGGATCGGATCACCTTCGCTGAGGAACCGGTATGCCGTACGCATCACCGGCGCTCCCGGTTCCACGCCGAGCCGCACCGCGATCAGGTCGTCGGCCTGGGCGTGGCGGCTGTCGTGCTCCCAGGTGGCCTGCTGACCCGCGCGGGCCGCGTCCCGAGCGAACGGTGACGTAGGGCCCGGGCCGCCGCCCCGCATCTCGCGACCGTGAGCGTGTCGAACCAGTCGCCGGGCGGTCCGGACGTAGACGCCCGACCCGGCTCGCCCCTCGACCAGTCCCTCACCCTTGAGCACGGCAATCGCCCACTTCGCGACGGTGCGGCTCACGCCGAAGCGGTTCATGAGCGTGGTCTCGCTGGGCAGTTTGGCGCCGGCCACCAGCGTGCCGGACTGGATCTCCGCGCGCAGCTCCGCAGCGATCGTCAAATAGGCGGGCGTCTTGGCCATGGGGCACAACCTCCGGTCAGCCCACCCAGTCGATCACAGACAACCTGGTTGCGGGGAGTCCGGACGCCGCGCAGTCGGCCAGCAGCTGGTCCCGCCGCGGCCCGGCCGGTGGAGGCGACGTCCCGGCGTCCGGTCCTGCGTTCGGGCCGCCTCGGTCATCCACCCGATCGGGGCGGCCCCGTCGACGGGAGGAGATCACCCATGTTCGGATTCGCCCGCAGCGGGATCGGGGGACGGCTTCCGCCCGGGACGGAGGCATCGCCACGAGCGGTATGCCTCTGTGTCATAAATATGCCCCTGAGTCATCACCGGTTGTTCGGGCATCGCCCTCCGGCCGACGGCCCGCGCCGCAGCCGGTCGGCTCCACCGCCACGCCGGGGCGGAGCGCTGAGGTGAGCCGGCGGCACCTGCCGATGCGCCCGCTCTGGCGGTGTCGCGGCTGCGGCGCGCTCTGGCCGTGCCAGCCGGCGCGGCTGACGCTGCTCGCCGAGTACCGGCACGATCGCGTGGCGCCGCTGATCTACCTGGGTGCCTTGATGACAGAGGCGGGTGATCAGCTCGCCCGGCTCGGCGGGCGACCCATTGACCTGCACGAGCGCTTCCTGGGTTGGGCGCGGGGTCGGGACGGCACAATGTTTCACGTGAATCATGAGCCGGGTGCCGAGATCCATCACACCGATCCGTTCGCGGTGCCGAGGGGGCAGCGGTCGCCGGTACGCCGGCTACGCGGTCGGCTCGCCACGCCTGTGACACTCTGGACGACGCCGGGCCCGGCCGGGCTGACGGTGTCGTCCACGCTTGTCGCCGAGGGGGAGCCGGACCGGCTGCTCGGGCTCATCGACCCGGAGTCCAACCTCTGGGCGGCGGTGGAGGAGGCGGGCCGGTTCGCGGTCACGCTGCTGGGCCCGCCGCACCGGCAACTCGCGGACCGGTTCGCCGGCCTCTTTCCCGCCCCGGGCGGGCTCTTCGCCACCGGCGAGTGGATCGACACCCCGCACGGGCCGGTGCCGGGGGACGCCGGCGGTTGGGTCGGATGCCGGCTGGACAGCGCCCGCGAGTGCGGCTGGGGCCTGCTGGTCGAGGCCACCATCGAGACGGTCGAGCTGACCGAGGAGGCGTCTCCGTTGCTGCACTTCCGCGGTCGGTACCACGAGTTGCCGGCCTGACCGGGCGGCTCGAGCGGACCGACCGGTCACCGGGGTGACCTGAGTCACTTGGCGCAGGCAACCAACCGCTCGGCGCACTCGTCTACCGCCGTCGATCTCAGCCTTCCCTGTCGGGGAGTGCGCTCTCTACCGTGCGCGAAACTCCTCTGACGCCTGTGAAGGTGGTGATCCACAGATGTCCACGGACACACCCGCTCCGGCCGCTTCCCAGTCGGACAAGTACCTGGCCGTACAACGGTCGGACGAATTCGCCGGGCTGCGGCGTGCGCTGCGCGGCTTCGTCTTCCCGATGACCGTCGCGTTCTTCCTGTGGTATGCGCTCTACGTCATTCTCTCCGCGTACGCCCGGGACTTCATGGGCACGAAGCTGTTCGGCAGCAACATCAACGTCGCACTGGTCTTCGGCCTGCTCCAGTTCGTCTCGACGTTCCTGATCGCCTGGCTCTACGCCCGGTACGCGGACCGGAAGATCGACCCCATCGCCGACCGGATCCGTGAAGAGATCGGGGAGGTGACCCATGAGCAAGGTCCTCGCGGTTGAGACGGTCCTCGCGGCCGAGGCGGGCAACCACACGGCCCGCAACCTGACCATCACGCTCTTCCTGGTCTTCGTGGCGGTGACCCTGGCCATCACCGTCTGGGCCAGCCGGCAGACCAAGACGGCGACCGACTTCTACGCCGGCGGCCGGTCCTTCTCCGGCTTCCAGAACGGCATGGCGATCGGCGGCGACTACATGTCGGCCGCGTCGTTCCTCGGCATCGCCGGCATCATCGCGCTGTACGGCTACGACGGCTTCCTCTACTCGATCGGCTTCCTGGTCGCCTGGCTGGTGGCCCTGCTGCTGGTCGCGGAGCTGCTGCGAAACTCGGGCCGCTACACGATGGCCGACGTGCTGGCCTTCCGGATGCGGCAGCGTCCGGTGCGTACGGCGGCGGCGGTCTCCACCATCACGGTGTCGATCTTCTACCTGTTGGCGCAGATGGTGGGCGCCGGTGCGCTCGTCGCGCTGCTGCTCGGCATCAAGCCGGGTACGACCTTCCTCGGCATGGACGCGGCGACCGCCAAGGTGGCGACCATCATCATGGTCGGCGCCCTGATGATCGTCTACGTGACCGTGGGTGGCATGAAGGGCACCACGTACGTGCAGATCGTCAAGGCGTTCCTGCTGATGAGCGGCGCGCTGCTGATGACCGTGCTGGTGCTGGCGAAGTTCCACTTCAACCTGTCGGAGCTGCTCGGCGCCGCCGCTGCCAAGTCCGGCAAGGGCGATGCTCTCCTGCAACCGGGCCTGCGGTACGGCGTGGAGGTCGCCGGAAACGCCACGCAGACGTTCTACAACAAGATGGACCTGCTCTCGCTCGGCATCGCCCTGGTGCTCGGCACCGCCGGTCTGCCGCACATCCTGATCCGCTTCTACACGGTGCCGACCGCCAAGGCGGCCCGTAAGAGCGTGCTCTGGGCGATCGGCATCATCGGCACCTTCTACCTGCTCACCCTGGCCCTGGGCTTCGGTGCGGCGGCGCTGGTCGGCAGCAAGGCGATCACCGACCAGGACAAGGCCGGCAACACCGCGGCGCCGCAGTTGGCCGAGGCGTTGGGTCTGGACTTCTTCGGCGGTGACCTGGGTGGGGCAGCCCTGCTCGCGATCATCGCGGCGGTCGCCTTCGCCACCATCCTGGCGGTGGTGGCCGGGTTGACCCTGGCCTCCTCGTCCAGCCTCGCGCACGACTTCTACGCGAACGTGATGAAGAAGGGGGAGGCGTCGGAGCGCCAGGAGGTCCGGGTCGCCCGGATCTCCGCCCTGGTGATCGGCGCGATCTCCATCCTGCTGTCGATCTTCGCGCAGAACCTCAACGTGGCGTTCCTGGTGGCGCTGGCCTTCGCGGTCGCCGCCTCGGGCAACCTGCCGGCGATCCTCTACAGCCTGTTCTGGCGGCGGTTCAACACCTCCGGCGCGGTGTGGGCGATCTACGGCGGTCTGCTCTCGGCAGTGCTGCTGGTGTTCTTCTCACCGGTGGTCTCCGGCGCGGCGACCTCGATGTTCCCGGATCACGACTGGCAGTGGTTCCCGCTGTCCAACCCGGGCATCCTCTCCATCCCGTTCGGTTTCCTGTGCGGGTGGATCGGCACCGTCATCTCCAAGGAGCACGACGAGGACAAGTACGCGGAGCTGGAGGTGCGCGCCCTCACCGGCGCTGGCGCCCACTGATCCACGCACCGGGCCCCCTGCTGACGCCACGCGTCCGCGGGGGGCCTCTCGCCGTTATCGGGGATCGGTAGGCTGACCAGCATGAAGGTTGTTGAGCGCTTCGGTTCCGGTCACCGCGTTCTCGTCACCGGCGGAGCTGGTTTCGTCCCGTCGCATCTGGTGGACGTGCTGATCGCCCGCGGTTGCGAGGTGGTGGCGCTGGACAACTTCGTGACCGGCTCCAAGGAGAACATCGCCCACCTGCTGGACCGGCCGACCTTCACGCTCGTCGAAGCGGACATCTCCGACGGCCTGCCGACCAACCACCCGGCACTGACCGAGCGGTTCGACGCGATCCTGCACATGGCCTCACCAGCCAGTCCCACCGACTTCGGCCAACTGCCGGTGGAGATCCTCCGGGTCGGCTCGGTGGGCACGCTGCACCTGCTGGAGCGCGCGGTCGCCGACGGCGCCCGGTTCCTGATGGCCTCCACCTCCGAGGCGTACGGGGACCCGAAGGAGCACCCGCAGCGCGAGACCTACTGGGGCAACGTCAACCCGATCGGGGTGCGCAGCGTCTACGACGAGGCGAAGCGGTTCTCCGAGGCGGCCACCATGGCGTACCACAGGTACCGCGGGCTCGACGCGGCGATCGTCCGGATCTTCAACACGTACGGCCCGCGGATGCGCCCGGACGACGGCCGGGCCATCCCCACCTTCATCTCCCAGGCGCTGCGCGGCGAGCCGATCACCGTGCACGGCAGCGGCAACCAGACCCGGTCGATCTGCTTCGTCGAGGATCTGGTGCGGGGCATCCTGCTGCTGCTCGACTCGACCGAGACGGGCCCGATCAACTGCGGCACCGAGCACGAGCTGTCCATGCGGCAACTCGCCGAGTTGATCGTGTCACTCTCCGGCAGCAGCTCGACGGTGACCTATGTCACTCGAAGCTCGGATGACCCGGAGATGCGGCGGCCCGATCTCACCCTGGCCCGCGAACTGCTCGGCTACGAGCCGACGGTGACGCCCGAAGACGGCCTGCGACGCACTATCGCGCACTTCCGGGCTCACCTCGGGTAACGCGACGGCGATCGCTGAGTGTCGGCTGAAGGCGGCAGTGGCTCCCGCTACGTACCCTGAGTGACATGTCTGCGACCTCGTCTGCCGGCGTCCCGCATCCGCACCTGCACCGCAGCTCCGGGCGCGCGTCGGTGCCCGGCCCCGATCGGGCCGCCTCCGGGCGTGCCCGTCCGACCGAGGCACGCTTCTACCCGCCGTACGACGAGGAGCAGCCCAGGCCCGGCGGCCCGGTGGGGCCACGGGGGCCCGGCGGGCTGGGTGGCCTGGGCGGGTCGGGGCGACGCGGGCCGCGACCCCGCTGGGGCCGGATCGCCCTCGTGGCGGGGGTCGCGGTGCTGGTGCTGGCGCTGCTCGGCAGCGTGGGCGCCTGGCTGTACGCGCGCAGCCTCAACGGCGACCTGGCCCGCACCGACCCGTTCGCGGAGATCACCGGTGGCCGGCCGGCCAAGACCGTCGACGGCGCGCTGAACATCCTGCTGGTCGGCAGCGACTCACGGGACCCGGACGCGCCGGTCGACGCCAAGAGTCAGTGGCGTGCCGACACGATCATCGTGATGCACATCCCGGCCGACCACCAGCAGGCGTACCTGGTCTCCATCCCGCGCGACCTCTACGTGCCGATTCCGGAGAGCGCCGGCGCGGACTGCGCCTCCGGCCAGCGCGCGAAGATCAACGCGGCGTTCGCGTTCGGCGGGCTGCCGCTGGCGGTTCGCACTGTGGAGTGCTTCACCGACGTGCGGATCGACCACGTGATGGCGATCGACTTCGGCGGCTTCAAGGAGGTCACCGACGCTCTCGGCGGGGTGGACCTGAAGGTGGAGCGGAACATCACCTCGATCCACAAGCCGTACCGGACGTTCACCAAGGGCACCAACCACATGGACGGCGCGGAGGCACTGGACTGGATCCGGCAGCGCAAGCAGTTCCCGGATGGGGACTTCGCCCGGATGCGGCACCAGCAGGAGTTTCTCCGGGCGCTGATGGACAAGGCGGCGAGCAGCGGCACGCTGGCGAACCCGGCGAAGCTCAACAACTTCCTCAAATCGGTGACCGCGGCCGTAACCGTCGACCAGGATTTCTCGGTTACCGATATGGCGGTGCAGTTCCGCAACCTGCGCGGCCAGAACCTCACCTTCGTGACCAGCCCGAACTCGGGCAGCGACACGATCAACGGCGAGTCGGTGGTGGTCTCCGACCGGGAGAAGGCGCTCGCCATGTACAAGGCCATGACGGCGGACACCATGGCGGACTGGGTCAAGGCCAACCCGCCGAAGGGCAAGGACGGCGGCTGACGGTGCCGGTCGGCCGCCGGGCTGACGGTCGCCCCGCCGTTCGACCCATCGAGGTACGACGATCGATCCACTCCGTGGGTAACCGACGTCCCGATTGACCCGTGATGAACTCGCCAAGTCGATTTGATGTACGTAGAGTGGTGCCGCCCCCTCCTGATCACGAGCTGGAGCACGCATGCCGGTTCAGGCCAGTCGTCGCCCTTCGTCCCCCGGGTCCGCCGCGCCCAGCGGCCGTGCCGCCGCGTCCATACCGGTCCAGGCGCACCCCTCACGTGGTGGACCGGGCGGTCGCCCGCCCGGCGGCGGCAATGGTGGTCGGGTCGTTGGCGGCGGGTCGGCGAAGAAGCGGACCAAGCGCAAGGACCCGCTGTGGGCCCGGCTGACAGTGGTGTTCGGGGCGGTGCTGATGCTCAGCAGTGGCGTGGGCATCGTCGGCGGCAAGGTGCTGATCGGTCAGGCGACCGGGGACATCGCGCAACGCAACCTGCTCGGTGACGCCAGCAAGTCCGACGCCGAGGGCGGGGCCAGTCTGGACGGCCCGATCGACATGCTGCTGCTCGGCGTCGACGCGCGGGAACGCTGGGCCGCCGACGACGTCCGCTCGGACAGCATCATCGTCCTGCACATCCCGGCCACGCACGACCAGGCTTACCTGATCTCCATCCCCCGGGACACCGAGGTGCAGATTCCGGCCCGCCCGAAGAACGGCTGGTCCGGCGGCAGCGCGAAGATCAATGCGGCCTTCGAGGTGGGAGCCCGCAACGGCGGCGGCTGGGAGGGCGGCGCCCAGTTGATGGCCGAGACGATCAAGGGACTCACCGGCGTCAGCTTCGACGGCGCGGCGATCATCAACTTCGGCGGCTTCAAGAACGTCATCGACACCCTCGGCACCGTGCGGATCTGCGTGAGTCACGAGGTGAAGTCCAAGCACATGTCGTTCGTCGACGGCAAGCCGATGTGGAACGCCGACGCCAAGAAGACCGGCAAGAAGATGACCCCGGTGGTGCACAAGAAGGGCTGCCAGCAGATGGAGGGCTGGGCGGCGCTCGACTACTCCCGGCAGCGCTACGGGCTGCCCGGTGGCGACTACGACCGGCAGCAGAACCAGCAGCAGCTGATCAAGGCGATGGCCAAGAAGGCCACCGACGGCGGGATGCTGACCAACCCGACCAAGCTCCAGCAGCTGATCAAGGCGGCCGGCAAGGCGTTCGTGCTGGACACCGGCGGCGCGTCGATCGAGAACTTCATCTTCACCATGCGTGGGGTGACCGCGAACGAGCTGACCATGTTGAAGACCAACAACGGCACCTTCAACGGCACCAGCAACGGCACCGAGGCGTTGAACGACGAGACGAAGGAGATGTTCCGAGCGGTCAAGCAGGACAAGCTCGCCGAGTTCGTCTTCGCCCACCCCGGGGTGATCTCCAACCGCAAGTGAGCGGTGCCGTCGGAAGTCCCGGAAAGCCGGCGACCATGCGGTCACCGCCCGTAACCTGACGTGAGCGGGTTTCACGTATCGGTCGCGGGGAGGCGGTCACGTCCAGGTGGGGACGGAACGTGGCGGGCCGAGCCGGATCGGCTCCGCCCCGCCGAGCACGCCGCGCCCGAGGGTCACGGATCATGCTCGGCATCGGCCTGACCCTCGTCCTGCTGGCCGGGCTCGCCGTGGTCGGCCTCAAGACGCTGAGCAACAGGTACGACCGCACTGTCACCAAGGAGCAGTTGCTCGACGCGGACGCCCGCACCGAGCGCACCGACCTGGACGGGCCCCTCAACTATCTCCTGGTCGGCTCCGACCGCCGCCCCGGCGGCAGCGGACCGGACCAGCGCTCCGACACCATCCTCATCGTGCACGTGCCGGCCGGCCAGCGGGAGGCGTACCTGGTCTCCGTGCCGCGTGACCTGCTCGTCGCCATCCCGCCCGCGAACGGCTTCGGCGGCGGACCGGACAAGATCAATGCGGCGTACGAGCACGGTGGCGGCGGAGCGGCCGGCGCCCAGCTACTCTCCGCCACCCTCAACCGGCTCACCGGAATCCGGTTCGACGGTGCCGCGTTGATCGACTTTTCCGGCTTCCGGAAGGTCATCGACCTGCTCGGCGGGGTGCGGATGTGCGTGGACACCGAGGTCCGCTCCATCCACACCAACCGGGTCTTCCCCGTCGGCTGCCAACAGATGGACGGGGCGCAGGCCCTGGACTACGTCCGACAGCGCTACGACCTGCCCGGAGGCGACTACGACCGGCAGCACCACCAACAGCAGTTGCTCCGGGCGATGCTGGACAGCGCCGGCAAGGCGGATCTGCGGAGCAATCCGGTCAAGTTGGACCAGGTGCTCCGCGCGGTGGGCGGCTCGCTGACTGTGGACACCAACGGCGTACCCCTGGAGGACCTGCTCCTCGCGCTGCGCGCGCTGCCGCCCGACGGGATGCGCGGCATCCAGGTGCCGTCGTCCCCACAGACCATCGACGAGGTCTCGTACGTGGTGTTGGACAACGGCGGCAACGGGCTGTTCGAGGCGGTGCGCGGCCGGCAGATGCCGTCGTGGGCGCAGGCCAACCCGCGCTGGGTGACCCGGTTGTGATGGTGCCGACGGCCAGGTCGCTGCCGAACCGGTCGACGAGGATCTAGTGTTGCTTCCTGTGTTCGGACCCCAGGTTCCCACAGTGCCCGTGACCGAGATCGCCGACGAGACCTACCTGCTGGATGTGCGGGAGGCCGACGAATGGGCGGCCGGCCATGCGCCCACCGCCCACCACCTGCCGATGATGGAGCTGCCGGCCCGGCTCGCGGAGGTGCCCACCGACCGGGACGTGGCGGTCATCTGCCGCTCCGGCGGGCGTTCCGCCCAGGTCGTCGCCTACCTGGTCAACAACGGCTGGGAGCAGGTGCGGAACGCCGACGGCGGAATGCGCCAGTGGGCCGCCGTCGGCCGTCCCGTGGTCGACGCGAACGGGCAGCCCGGCCAGGTCATCTGAGGCGGTCGGGATGGGTGGGCCACTTGTCTTCGCGCACCGCGGCGCCTCGTACGACCTTCCCGAGCACACCCTCGCCGCGTACCTGCGCGCTCTCGACGAGGGTGCCGACGGCCTGGAGTGCGACGTCCGGCTGACCCGGGACGGGCACCTGGTCTGCGTGCACGACCGGCGACTCGACCGCACCAGCAACGGTCGCGGTCTGGTCAGCGCGCGGACGCTCGCCGAACTGGAGGCACTGGACTTCGGCTCCTGGCATCCGGGCAGCGCGCCGGACGGGGACGTACCCCCGGACGACTCGCACACCCGGCTGCTGACCCTGACCCGGCTGCTGGACGCGGTGCTCGCCGCCGGCCGGCCGGTCCGGCTGCTGGTGGAGACGAAACATCCGTCCCGCTACGGCTCGAACGTGGAACGGCGGCTGGTCAGCCTGCTGCGTCGGTACGGGCTCGCCGACCCGGCACCGGACGACCCGGTGCAGGTCACCGTCATGTCGTTCTCCCCGCTGGCGGTCCGCCGGGTGCACGAACTCGCGCCGAAGCTGCCCACTGTGCTGTTGCTGGAGGTGTTGCCGCGTTGGCCGCGGCTCGGGCGGCTGCCGTTCGGCACCCGCATCGCGGGGCCGGGCATCGGCCTGGTCCGGGCCCGCCCGCAGCTGCTGCCCGCACTTCGCACGGCCGGCAACCAGGTGTACGTCTGGACGGTCAACGAGCCCACCGACCTCGATCTGGTGCTCGCCGCCGGGGCGGACGGGATCATCACCGATCGGCCGGGCTACGCCCTCGCCCGACTGGACCGCTGACCCGGCGGGGGTGCCCAAATCCAGGCCGGCGAGGCAGACTCGGCACATGCCGGAGCGTATCGATTTCCCCGCTCTCCTCACCGGTCACACAGTCGTGATCGAGATGATCAATTCGGGGGAGGCGGGCCTTCCGGTCCTCACCCAACTGCTGCGGGTGGCTCAGCCGTCCCTCGGCGCGACAGGTATGGCGTTCGTCGAGTTCGGTCCGACAGGTGGTCGCGTGATCGCCGCCACCGGCACGGCGGGTTGGGCCCTCGGCCGTCCGCTGGCGGCCGACGACCCGGACACTGTCTGCCTGCTCAACGGGCCACGGGTGCGCAACGTGCGGGTGGGCCACCTCAATGGCAAGTTGGCCGGCGAGCTGGCCGGCAGTGACCTGCGCTGGATGGTGGTCTCGCGGGCCGAGATCGGCGGCCACACGGTCGGCAGCCTGCACGCGCTCTATCCCGGCGACGACAAGCCGGACGCCGAGCGGCAGGGGGTGGTCGCCTACCTCGCGTCCTGCGTCGCGCACATGTACGGCGACCAGAGCGGCCTGCCGGTGCACGGTGACGGCCCGGTGGTGGCGGCACTCGCCGACGGGCTGGCCGTCGTCGACCGCGACGGGTACGTCCGCCTCTGGAACCCGGCCGCCGCCCAGGTCACCGGCCGACCGGTCGAGCAGGCGCTGAGCCGTCCACTGCCGTTTCCGTTGCCGCCCTCCGGTCAGGTCCGCGACCACCGGATGCCGGACGGCCGTTGGCTGCGGATCACCTCCGGCGAGTTGCCCGGCCCGGGCTCGTTGCGGGTGGTCACCTTCCGCGACATCACCGACCAGCAGCGCCGCGACCACGACCGGGAGCTGTTCGTCGCGGTGACCAGCCACGAGCTGCGCACCCCCGTCACCGTCATCAAGGGGTACGCGGACACCCTCACCGACCACTGGGAGTCGCTGACCGACGTCGACCGGCGGCAGGCCGCCCGGGTCATCGGGCAACGCGCCAACGAGTTGGCCCGGCTGGTCGACCGTCTCCTCAGCTCGGCGGCCGAAGCCGGGCCGGGCGACGATCCGCCCACCCCGTTCGACCTCGGCGAGGCGCTGCGCTCAGCAGTCCTGGACCTGCCGACGGAGTTGCGCCGCCGGCTGGTGCTCCGCCTCCCGGCCGACCTGCCCAAGGCGCTCGGCCACCGGCCCAGCCTGGCCACAGTGCTGACCGAGCTGACCACGAACGCCGGCAAATACTCCGCACCGGACTCTCCGATCGAGATCGCCGCCTCGCCAGACGGTCAACTTGTGGCGTTCCGGGTCAGCGACCGGGGCATCGGCATCCGACCGGAGCACGTGGAGCGGGCGTTCGACAGGTTCTGGCAGGGCGAGTCCGGCGACCGACGCGGCTACCCGGGGGCAGGGCTCGGCCTCTATCTCGTCCGCCGAATCGTTGAACAACAGAATGGATGGGTATCCCTACGTCCGAGGACCGGCGGCGGTACGGTCGCAGAGGTGCGGCTACCGCGCGGCTGAGCGAGGGTGGCGCGACGTGGAGGCAACGGTGGCAGCGGCAGCGAGGGATCGGGCGTGGTGCGTGGTGGTTCCCCACCACCCGGCCGGGGCACGGCTGGCCCGGCACCGGCTCGCCGGTGAGCTGGCGGACGTCGTACCCCCGATGCTCCTCGCGGATCTGATCGCGGTGCTCGCGGAGTTGGTGGGCAACGCGGTGCGGCACGCCCGGCCGCTGCCCGGTGGAGTGGTCCGGGTGGCCTGGCGGTTGCGGCCCTCGGCCCAGGGCGCCCTGATCCAGCTCGGGGTCACCGACGGCGGCGCGAGCACCGCGCCACGGCTCCGGACGGCCAGCGCCGACGCGGCCGACGGGCGGGGGCTGCACATCGTGGCCGGGCTGGCCACCCGCTGGGGCGTCGAACGGGACGGGATGGGCCAGCGGGTCTGGGCCGAGTTCGACCCAACCCCACCCCCACCCCCAACCCCCACCCAAACCCCCCACCCCAACCTGGTCCCTGCGGGCCAACCCCGTTGATCATGAGGTTATTGCCATGACACGCCGGGCGGGGTGACAACAACTCCATGATCAAGGAGCGATAGGACGGGGTGGGCGGGTCCGGCACCACGCGCCGGCGGTTGGGGCTCTAGGCTTTGACGCCGTGAGTAAGCGTCGAAAGAGCCAGCGCACCACCGCCGACACCACCCCCCGCCGCGAGAAGGTGCGCGACGTCTTCGTGCCGCGCCCGTTCGACGGGCTCGTCGACGAGGTCGAGTGGATCGCGCTCCGCGAGTTGGTGCCCGCCGCCTCCGCGCCGCTGCGGCTGACACCCGCCCTGGTCGAGGAGTTCGGTGACCGGCCGGCGACGCTCGCCACTGTGCTGCCGATGGCCGCCCCGGCGATCACCAAGCCGGACGGCCGGGTGCTCATCGGCCTCCAGCGCCACCAGCAGTCCGGTGATGTCTCCCGGGATCTGGCCGAGGCGCTGCTCAGCGCGCTGCGCACCGAGCCGGGTGGCCAGGTGACAGTGCCGCCGCTGCCCGGCCCCGGCCCCCGCCTCCAGGACATCCTCGTGGACGGCCCCCTTGAGGTCGCCCTGCACGAGGGCTTCGAGTTCTGGCTCGACCCCGGGGCTGCCGACGATCCGACAGTCCAGGCGTCGCTGGAGCGGGCGAACGCGGCCATCTACCCGACGGTGCGGCTGACCGCGGCGAAGGCCGCGTACTGGTGCCAGGTCCCGGAGAAGGCACACGTGCGCTGGGTGCTGCCGGACGACGAGGACGCCGCCCTGGACGCGCTGGCCCGCCTCGGTGCCGCCGGCACGCTGACGCTCGGCGAGCAGACCAAGTTCGCCGGCATGTTCCGCGCACACGGTCGGCTGGTCCCGGTCTGGGACCTGCCGGAGGAGACTCCGGCGGCCGAGTGGGAGGAGCCGGTGGCGCAGTTCGCCAAGCGGTACGCCGAGGCACTCGCCGCCACCGACCCGCTCGACGCCGCCGGCCGGCGTGCCCGCCAGGGGCTGCTCGGCCGCCAACTCACCCTGCGCTGAGCGCGGTCGTCCTCGCTGGGCCGGGCGTCTTCCGGCTCGGCCTCCCCGCGCGGCCTGGCGAGATCGGCCTCGCCCGGCCGCGCACGGTCGTGCCGCCCGGCCGGGCACGGTCGTGCCGCCCGGCCGGGCACGGTCGTTCGGGGCCGGACGGCGCGCGGTCAGCCGGCGACGGGCAGCGGGTCGCGGGTGATCGGGCAGGACATACAGCGCGGCCCGCCACGGCCGGAGCCCAACTCGGAGCCGGCGATCGGGATCACCTCGATGCCGGCGCGTTCCAGTTGGGCGTTGGTCTCGGTGTTGCGCTCGTAGCCGACGCAGAGCCGGGGCGCCAGCGCGAGGGTGTTGTTGCCGTCGTCCCACTGCTCGCGTTCCGCGGTCACCGGGTCCAGCCCGGTGTCGATGACCCGCAGCAGGTCGAGGTCCATCGCGTCGGCGGCGGCCCGCAGGAACGGCGCGGGCCCGTCCACCCGCGGGTCCGCACCATCCGCGCCGGCAATCACTGTGTACGCCGACAGCGTGCTCGCGATGTTGGGATACATCAGCACGGCGTCCACGTCGACCATCGTGCAGACCGTGTCGAGGTGCATGGTGGCGCGCTTCTGGGCGATCGGCACCACCAGGATGGTGTGGGCGAGCCCGGCGGCGAAGACCTGCCGGGCGAGGCGTTCGGCGCCGGCCGGTGTGGTCCGCTCACCCACCCCGACCGCCAGCACCCCGGGTGCGAGCAGCAGCACGTCGCCGCCCTCCAGGTGCTCAAGGTTCGGGCGGTAGACGAACTCGGTGCCGGCGAAGCGGGGATGGTGGCGGTAGATGGCGTCGGTCAGGGTGGTCTCGCGTCGGCGGGCCGGCATGGCCAGGCTCGTCACACCGACCCGATCGCCGATCCACAGCGACGAGTCGCGGGTGAACAACAGGTTGGGTAACGGATCGATAACGAAGTCGTGTCGATCCATCAGCGTGTAGACAAGCCCGCCCGGTCGCGCCGAGCTGATCCGCAGTTCCTCGTGGGCCAGCCCGGCGGTGAGCACGTCGGCCAGGGCTGCCGGGTCGAGGTAGGAGAGATGGTCGGCGACACGGGCCCGCAGGGTGTCGCCGAGCCGCCGGGAGCGCAGCACCTCCTCGGTGAGTTCGGCGCGGGCGTCCGCGACGGCCAGCGTCTCGGCCAGCAGGGTCGCCAGGTAGAGCACCTCGACCCCACGATCGCGCAGGGCGGTGGCGAACGCGTCGTGCTCCTCCTGGGCGCGTCCGACCCAGGGGATCGCGTCGAACAGGAGTGAGTCGTTGTTGCGTGGGGTGAGCCGGGCCAGCTCGGGGCCGGGCCGGTGCAGCAGTACGGTGCCGAGCCGGCCGACTTCACTGTCGACGTATTGGGTCACTCCCGCAGCGTAGGGCAGGGTTTGGCGGCATCCGAGAAAAGAACTGTGGATGAATATGGCATTCATCCGTAGTCACTCCGGCGCTCCGGCTTGCCGAACACCGGTAGTGGCAACGTAGGGTAGTGAGGACATAACTTCGAGGGACCTTTTGCCGGAGGTCGCGATGACTGTCTTTCCCGCACGACGAGCCGTACCGTCCGCTCGGGCACTGCCGCCCGTCGCGGTGCCACACCCCCGCGTCGAGTCGCCAGGGGTTCTCGAACCGGTCCGTCCGACACCGCTCGAATGGGCTCGCCGCCGTCGTGCCGAGCGGGGTGCGCGCCGCCTGGAGGCAGCCGGCGCACGGGCACTGGGCCAACTCGACCACCTCGGGCCGGCCTGGCACGTCATCGAGTGGCCCCGCACGGATGTCACAGACGTCCTCGATCGCGGTCAGGACGAGCGGGCCGGGTTCCTCGCCATCGGGCCGAGCGGTCTCTTCGCCGTGACCATCGCCGATCACGGCCGGGCCAGGGTCCTCGTCGCCGGTGACGTCGTGCAGATCAACGGCAAGCGTCCACCGTACGTGGCCGAGTCCCGCCGGGACGCCAAGCGGGCCAGCAAGGCCCTCTCCGACGCCGTGGGGCTGCCCGTCCCGGTGACGCCGGTGCTGACCTTCGTCGGCTCCGGCGTGATCAGCGTCTACGGCCTCCCCAAGGACTGTCTGATGGCCACCCACCGAGAGCTGGACCGGCTCCTCGTGGCTGGTGGCAGCCGGATCAGCCCCGCCACTGCCGAGAAGCTCTCCCGGGTCGCACAGCATCCCAGCACCTGGCTGAACGGCACGTACCGTCCAACAGCCGACTACCGGTGGTACGACGAGGGCCGAACGGCCGCTGACAAGCCGGCCCACCGCCGGTAACGTCACCGTCGACGCCACGCGGCTCCGGTCCCCCCGACTACCCACCGGTCTCCGCGCCGTCACCGGTCGCCTCGGTTCACACTGCGCGACTCGGTGACCCGGTGCGCTCGGTGATTCCGTCGGCGACCCGCTAGCGTGGACAGTCGATCGGTGCACATAGGAGGCGCGGTGGCCCACGTCGAACTTTCGCTCTCAGAAGCGTTCGTGCCGGCGGCGCGGGCCTCGACGGAGCCGGAGTCCGGCAACGTCGGTCAATGGTCCTCGACAGTCTCCCGGGCCGACGAGCCGTGCTTGCTGATCGACACCGACACCCTGGTGGTGGCGATCTCCACCGCCGGCTGCCAGTTGCTCTGCCTGGGCGAGCCGGATGTCCTGATCGGGCGACCGCTGCTCGACGGAGGGCTGCGCCTCCTCGACTTCACCGCCAACCGGGGCGAGCTGACCGAGGCCGAGATCGACAAGATCCCGCCCCTGCTGGCGCTCACCTCCGGTCGTCTCGCCCGGGGGCTGCTCCGGGTGCAGGGCGCCTCGGCGAACAGCTCCGACGCGACAGTCGACGCGATCTCCACGCCGGTGCTCACCGACGGTGTCGTGGCCGGTTCGCTCACCTTCTTCTCCGAGGTCTGACCTGCGACAAAGCCGCACACGGCGTTGCTGGCCCAGCGCCGCGCGAGTAGGCCGTAAGGTGCCCCCATGCTCGATATCGCAGTGCTGCCAGGGGAGTACGCGGTGTGGCGGTTGGCCGCCGGCACCGCCCTGCCGTACGCGTTGTCGAGCGGGCTGAGCGGCACCGACGTGGTGACGGTGAGCTGGACCTCCGATGGGATCTCGGTGATCTGCCCGGCGGATCGGGTTCCGGCGCAGGCCGTGGTGGAGACCGCCTGGCGCTGTCTACGGGTCACCGCCCCGGCCGACATGGCCAGCACCGGCAGCCTGGCCGCGCTCGTCGATCCGCTCGCCGAGGCACGGGTCAGTGTTGTCACGTTCTCCACCTTCGACACCGACTACCTGCTGGTGCCGGCCGTCCGGCTGACCGAGGGCACGGCCGCGCTACAGCGTGCCGGGCACCGCGTCACCGGCTGAACTTCACCCGACCGGCCGCTGACCCTACGATGGGCTCGGCCACCCCGGCCGCGACGAATTCTCCGATGTCCCGAGGATCGGCCCGTGCCGTTCACCCCGCCCCGCCCCTCGTCTCCCCCACCGCGGGCGACGGCCTACCTCCCACCGGCGACACGTGGCCGGGCATCCGAGCACGTCCCCACGCGGGCCACCGCCCGGATCCGACCGGTCGCGCTCGCGGTGCTCGCCGTCGCGGTGCTCGCCGGGTGCGGCGCCCCACCCGAGTTACGGGAGCCGACTGTCGCGCCCACCCGCACCGCGGCCCCGACGACACCTGGCCCGAGCACCGCACCCACCACGCCGCCGGCCACCGCACCGCCATTGGGCACGCTCACGCCCACCCCCGACGCCGGGCTGGTCGCGATCGCCTGCCGGAACGGGCCGACCGGCCAGCGGGTGGTGCAACTGTTGCGCGGCCGGGCCGGAGTGCTTCCGGCAGACGTCCGGGTCCAGGTCCGCACCGGGCCGCTCTGCGCCGCCGAGTGGCAGTACACAGTCCTCCAGGTGACCGGGCACGAGGAACTCCAGGTGGTCACCCGGGGCCCGGCCGCCGCGCCGACCCTGGTCACCGCCGGCACCGACGTCTGCTCCATCGAGGTACGCGCCACCGGCCCGGCCGGGATCCGCGCCCTCGCCTGCGACGCCGCTCCGGCCAGCCGGCCGAGTGCGTAGGCTGACCGGCATGCCGGGAACACCGCCGACACGCTTCGTCTACCTCGGGCCGGAGGGCACCTTCGCCGAGCAGGCTCTGCGCACCCTTCCCGCCGCCGAGCGCGGCACCCGTACGCCCGCCCGCAGCGTCGGGGAGGCACTGGACAGCGTCCGGACCGGAGACGCCGACGCCGCGCTGGTGCCGCTGGAAAACTCGATCGGCGGCGCGGTGGGCGTCACGCTCGACGAGATGGTCGAGGGCGAGCCATTGGTGATCACCCGAGAGGTGATCCTGCCGGTGGCGTTCGTGCTCGGCGCTCGACCCGACACTTCGCTGACCTCGATCCGCACCGTGGCGGCCCATCCGCAGGCGTCCACCCAGTGCCGGGGCTGGCTGCGCGACCATCTGCCCGACGCCGTGGTGGTCGACGTGCTCTCCAACGGCGCGGCGGCGGCCGGCGCCGGCGCCGGGGCGTACGACGCCGCGATCTGCGCACCGATCGGAGCGGCCCGCCACCGGCTCGTGACACTCGCCGACAAGATCGCCGATCATCCGGACGCGGTGACGCGGTTCGCGCTGGTGGCCCGCCCCGGGCCACCCCCGCCGCCGACCGACGACGACCTCACCTCACTGGCGGTCTACATCGCGCACGACCGGGTCGGCGCGTTGCTGTCGGTGCTGATGGAGCTTGCCGTCCGCGGCGTCAACCTGACGCGCATCGAGTCCCGCCCCACCGGCGAGGCACTGGGCCGGTACGTCTTCTTCCTGGACTGCACCGGCCACGTCGCCGACGTACGACTGGGCGAGGCGTTGCAGGGGCTGCGCCGGGTCTGCGCGGAGGTCCGCTTCCTGGGCTCGTACCCCCGGCACCGGTGGGTTGAGGCGGCGCGCGATCGGCCGGTGCCCGCTCCGGCGGGCCTCTCCGACGCCGACTACGTCGACGCGGCGGCCTGGCTGACCCGACTGCGCACTGGTGAGTTGACCTGACCGGGCGGGGCGTCCCCGGAAGATGGGAACGCCCGCCCGCCCGCGTCTGATCAGCTCAGCAGACCGCCGAGCAGACCGCCCTCCTGCTGCTGCTGACCGCTGCCCATGACCGGCGGCTCCTCGGACGGCTGCACCACCACGAAGCCCTGACCGGCGAAGCTCATCGTGAACGACTCACCGGTGCGCCGACCCAGCAACGTGCCGAGGCCCAGTTGCTCGGCCCGGTGGTAGCCGGTCTGTAGGTTGGCCGACCAGCACACCGCGGCCTGCGGGTCGACGTAGGTGGGGGCGTCCACGTTGAGCACGACCGGGGTGCCCTTGGTGGTGATGGCGATCCGGCCGTGGCCGCTGAACACACAGTTGAACAGGCCGGACGATGAGGCCATCCCGGCGCCGCCGACCATCCTGATGTCGTACTGGAGGGTCGAGTCGAAGGCGAGCACGCTGGAGCCGTTGATGGAGAGGGCATCGCCCGGCTCCAGGTCGATGATGTGCACGTCCTTGGCCAGCTCGGCGAGGAAGACGTCACCGTGGCCGGAGACCTTCATCAGGGGGACGCCCTCGCCGGTGAGCTTCTGCTTGAGAAACTTGCCGAGCCCGCCCGAGCCGAGCGCCTGGAACTGCACATTTCCCTGGTAGGCGACCATCGACCCGACCCGGGCCATCGCCTCGCCGTTGAGTTCGATCTTCAACATCTTGGAGTTCTGCAGCCGCATGCCGGGCTGCGCGGACTCCTTCTCCAGATTCTCCGCGGAGAACAGCTCACTGCGCATGAAAGGGTGCCTCCTGACAGGGTTGCGATTGCTGCACCGAAGGTAGGCGACCAGGGCAACCACGGGCCATCGGCCGAGCGGCGCCCGCGGCTGTCGGAGGGCTCAGCCCCAGCCCAGGGCGTGCAGCCGATCGTCGTCGATGCCGAAGTGGTGCGCGATCTCGTGCACGACGGTCACCGCCACCTCGTCGACGACATCGTCGTCGTTGTCACAGATTCGCAGGATCGGGTGGCGGTAGATGAAGATCCGGTCCGGCAACACGCCGGAGTAGTCCCAGCCGCGGCTGGTGAGGGCGTGGCCCTCGTAGAGGCCGAGCAGGTCGCGCTCGCCCTGCGGCGGGTCGTCCTCGACGAGGATCACCACGTTGCTCATCAGGCCGAGCAGTTCCTCGGGCACCTCGTCGAGGGCGTCGGCAACCAGCTCCTCGAAGCGCTCGCGGGTCATGTCTACCGGCACGGCACCCATTCTGCCCGACGACGCACCCGTTGGGCCGGTCGAGACGTACCGTCGATCGGGTCCGCAGGCTCACGGAGAGAGTGACCGCCGCCCAGGGGCGGGCGGAGACCCTCGTCCGTGAACGAGCGGTTGTGGGTCGACCGGCTCTTGTGGGTCGACCGCTCAGGAGGCCAGGCGCGCGTCGAGGGTGATCTCGGCACCCGGCGAGAGCAGGCGGGAGATCGGGCAGTTGGCCTTGGCGGCCTCGGCGAGCTTCTGGAACTCCGCGTCGTCGATCCCCGGGACCTGGCCGACGGTCTCCAGGTCGATCCGGGTCACGGTCATGCCGGCGTCGGTCTTGTCCAGGTGGACCTTGGCGGTGGTCTCGACCGAGGTGGCCGTCGAGCCGGCGTCGGCGAGCGCCTTCGAGAACGCCATCGAGAAGCAGCCGGCGTGCGCGGCGGCGATCAGCTCCTCGGGGTTGGTGCCCTCGCCCTCCTCGAAGCGCGACTTGAAGGAGTAGTTGCCCGACAGGCCGCCCTTACCGGTGCGGACCGTGCCGGAGCCCTCGGTGAGATTGCCCTGCCATTGTGCTGAAGCGGTACGGATAGGCATGAGGAGAACGCTAGCGGAAAGGTGACCGTCGAGCGACCGACCGGCACGGACGCCTGCCCTGCGATCCCTGTCACGATCGCCTGGCTGTGCCATGATGCGACCCAGGTCCGTGACCGGCGGAGGGATGGCCGATGTCCGACGAGCTTCCGATCCCCCGGCAGGGCGACCGGTCCGAGGAGCCGGCCGTGATCGAGTGGGGTGCTGTCGACCCGGCTCCGCGGCAGCGGTTCGGCTGGTCCCTGGCCGGTTTCGCACAGGACCCTCGGCTGCCCCTGCTGCTCGCCGGTCTGGGCGCGGTCGCCGGGGTCGCCTCGCTGGTCGGGGAGTGGCTGGTGATGAGCCTGCCGAACGGCGGCGGGCCCGAGGGTGAGGGCACGATCGAGGTGCCGGCCGGGGTGTCCGAGGTCGGCGGCTTCGGCGTTGGCTACCTGGTCGGGCTGCTCGGTCTCGTCTGCACCGTGGCGCTGGCCCTGCGGGGCACGGCGGCCGTGCGGCCGAACGCCCGGCTGGCCGGTCTCACCCTGGCCGGTGCCCTGTTGGCGGTGCTGATCGCCGCCACGGCCACCCTCAACGACCCCGGCCAGCGCAACTTCTTCTACTCGCCCCCGGACGGTTTCCGGGCCGAATACGGCCGTGGGCTGGTGATGGCGTTCGCCGCCTGTGTGCTGTTCGCGGCCGCCCTGCGGCTGGCCCCCGCCACATCCCCCGGCCCGTCCGCCGGGCCACCGGACGATGACAGGCCCGCCGACGGGCCGCCGTCGCGACCCTGGCGCCGCCGCCGCAACCCCGACCCCATCGAGTACGGCCCACCAGCCCCAACCGACCTGACAGTCACCCCCGCCGCCCCCTTCGCCCACCCCGACCCCCAGCCCTAAACCCCACGCCCCACCGCCCCACCGTGTCTCGCGTCCCGCGCCTGCGCGCTGCGCCGCGATGCTCGCCCCCTGCGCCCGGCTGGCGCAAGACCCTCACAACATCAGGGAAAGTGCTGCCTCAAGGCATCCGGAGGCAGCACTTTCCCTGATGTTGTGGCCTGATCGGGGCGGGTGGCCTGATCCGGGCGGCGGGGCTGCTCGTCAACCCGCACTCCTCGTCGATCATGGAGTTGTGGTGGGCGACAAAAAACCCTAATAGCACCAAACCAGGCACCAGGACTCCATGATCGACGGGGAAAGCGGCGGGGCGGCGGGGCGGCGGGGGCGGGGGCGGGGGCGGGGGCGGGGGCGGGGGTGGGGGCGGGTAAGGGTGGGGCGGGGTGGGGGCTTGGGTGGTTTGTTCGCGTCCGATTCGTCTGGAAGCCATGGATGCGACCCTTTGCGCGAGGTACGGTTGCTGCCCGCCGTGACGCCGGGTCTCCTCAACAGAAGGGGACAGCAGGTGCGACGGCGGCGGGCGAAGGAGGAACGATGACCCGCCCGGGCCTGCCCAAGCTGATCGCGACCGACCTCGACGGCACGCTGGTGCGCAGCGATGACACCGTCTCCGCGTACACCCATGGGGTGCTCGACCGGGTGCGGGCCGCCGGGATCCCGGTGGTCGGCGCGACCGGTCGCGGCCCTCGGCTGACCGAGTTGACCCGCAACGACATCCGGGCCGCGGACTTCCTGGTGATGGCCGGCGGCGGCCGGGTGGTCGACCAGAGCGACCCGGCCGGCCCCGTGGTGCTCCGCGACGAGCGGCTGCCCGCCGAGGTGCTGGCCGGGCTACTCACCGACCTGGAGGCCGAGGTCGGCCCGTTGACCGTGATGGTCGAAGCGTCTGACGAGCACGATGCTCCGCTCTGGGGCGACTACCACGAGAGCTGGCCCTACCAGGACCGCTTCGAGGCGCGCACGCGCGACGAGTGCCTCGCCTGCGACGTGATCAAGGCGTTCGCCCGGACCGCCGACCACCACGTGGACGAACTGCTGGCGGTGGCCCGCCGGATCGTCCCGCCGCAGGTGGCCACGCTCACCCAGGCCGGGCTCGGCTTCATCGAGATCTGCCCGCCGGGCGTGGACAAGGCGACCGGGCTGACGGTGGTGGCACAGAGTCTCGGGGTGGACCCGGCGGACGTGCTGGTCTTCGGTGACATGCCCAACGATCTGCCGATGTTCGAGTGGGCCGGCTGGTCCCGGGTGGCGGTGGCCAACGCGCACCCCGCCCTGCGTGCCGCCGCCGACGAGGTGACCCTGCGCAACGACGACGACGGTGTGGCGGTATATCTGGACCGGCTACTGTCCCGGTGATGGGAGAGACACCCGGCCTGATCGCCACCGACATCGACGGCACGCTGATCCGCGACGACCACACCGTCAGCCCCCGCACCGCCGACGTGCTCGCGCGGATCTCCGCGCGAGGCACGCCCGTCGTCCTGGTCACCGGCCGCCCGGTCCGCTGGCTCAAGATGGTGTACGACCAACTGGCCCAGCCGCTGCCGGCGGTCTGCGCCAACGGTGCCGTGGTCTACGACCCATTCTCCGACGAGGTGGTGCGGGCTGACCCGCTCGCCCCGCACCACCTGGCCGAGGTGGCCCGACGGCTACGGGCCGAGGTGCCCGGGATCAGTTTCGCCGTGGAGATCCTGGACAGCCGGGAGATGCGGCACGAGGCGCACTACCCGCTGCGCTGGGACGTCGACCCGGAGGGCATCCGACCGATCGAGACGCCGGAGGAGCTGCTCTCGGTGCCGGCGGTGAAGCTGCTCGCGCGGGCCGGCGAGCAGGACCCGGACGCCTTCGCCGAGCTGATCGCCACGGCGGTGGCGGGGCTGGCCGAGGCCACGCACTCGTCGTCCTCCGGCCTGGTGGAGATCTCGGCGGCCGGGGTGACCAAGGCAGCCGGGCTCGCCTGGTACTGCGACCAACTCGGTGTGGCCGCGGCAGACGTGCTGGCCTTCGGCGACATGCCCAACGACGTGCCGATGTTGACCTGGGCCGGCCGGGGCGTGGCGGTGGCCAACGCGCACCGCGCCGTCCTGGCGGTCGCCGACGACGTGACGACGGCGAACACCGAGGACGGCGTGGCGGCGTACCTGGAGAAGGTTTTCGGGGTGGACTGAGGGTTACAGGTACTGGCCGGTGTTGTGGCCCTCGCCGCCGCCCGGTTGGCCGATGCCGGACATCCCGGGGACGATCCCGCCGGGGCCACTGGGCAGCGCCTGCCGGCCACCGCGCATCTGCTCCAACTGCACCCGGGCGGCCATCTGCTGGGCCACCAGGGCCGCCTGGATGCCGTGGAACAGGCCCTCCAGCCAGCCGACAAGCTGGGCGTGCGCGATCCGCAACTCGCCCTCGCTGGGGGCCTTGTCCTCGGTGAAGGGCAGCGAGATGCGCTCCAGCTCGTCGCGCAGCTCGGGGGCGAGGCCCTCCTTGAGCTCGACGATCGACCGCTCGTGGATCTCGCGCATCCGGTTGCGGCTGGCGTCGTCGAGAGGTGCGGCTTTCACCTCCTCCAGCAACTGCTTGATCATGCTGCCGATCCGCATCACCTTGGCCGGCTGTTCGACCAGGCGGGTCGGGTCCTCACCCTGGCCCTCGTCGGTCTGCATCGTCCCGATCGGCCGGCCGTCCGGACCGACCACCACGACAGTGCCGGGGTGGCCGGAGTCGTCGGTGCCGGGCTCGTCGTCCTGTCCAGCTGAGCGCGCTTCGGTCATGGGGTCCATCTTTACCCAGCGGGCTGGACCGGTGGCGCCCGGGACCGACTACCGGGACCGAACCACCCGCGCGGGCGCGCTACCGTCGCGCCATGCCTGTCGACCCGCGCGCCGTGTTGACCCGGCCCGCACCGGAGCCCGACCGGACCGTGGCGTACGGCGACCACCCGGATCAGGTGGCCGACCTGCGGCGTCCGGCGGGAGTTGGTCCGGCGCGCCCGCTGGTCGTCGTCCTGCACGGCGGTTTCTGGCGGGTCGAGTACGACAGACGACACACCGACCCGTTGGCCGCCGCGCTCGCCGCCGACGGTTATCCGGTGGCGCAGCTGGAATACCGGCGGACCGGGCAGCCGGGAGGTGGGTGGCCGGGCACGTTGACCGACGTGCTGACCGGGGTGGCCGAGCTGCCCGGGCTGGCCGCCGAGGCGCTGCCCGACCGGGTGACCCAGGTCGCGCCGATCCTGGTCGGGCACTCCGCCGGTGGTCACCTGGCGCTGTACGTGGCGGCCACCGCGCCGGCGACGGTGGGTGGGGTGCTCGCCCTGGCCCCGGTGGCCGACCTGGGCGAGGCGTACCGGCGGGACCTGGACTCGGGTGCGGTGGCCGCGCTGCTCGGCGGCGGCCCGGCCGAGGTCCCGGACCGGTACGCGGCGACGGATCCACGGTTACTGGTGCCGACGCGGACACGGACGGTAGTTGTGCACGGCTCGGAGGATCAACAGGTTCCGGTGGAGATGAGCCGGGGGTTCGTCGCGGCGGCAACCGCCGCGGGATCCGATATCTCCCTTGTTGAGCTGCCCGGATGCGAGCATTTCGGGCTGATCGATCCGGAGTCCACCGCCTGGCCCCGCGTCGTCGCTGAGTTGCGGTCCCTGCGGGTTGATCACTAGCCATTGACGCAGCGTCGCGGACCAGGTAGAACGCCGGAGGGGCGGTGTTCAGCCCTGCAACGCTCCTTGGAAGGAACTCGGTGTCGCAGATGAATCGCAGGCGGGCGCTCCAACTGTTGGCCGCGCTCGGTACCACCGGGTTCGTCGCCGGATGTGGCTCCGACACCGACCCCGAGCCGACTGTCAACCGCAGCCCGATCAAGATCGGGCTGATCACGCCCCAGGCCGGTGGTTTCAAGAGCATCGGCGATGACATCACCAACGGCTTCCAGCTCTTCCTCGACCTGCACGACAAGCGGCTGGGCGGCCACCCGGTGGAGCTGTTGACCGCCGACGAGGGCGACACCGCGAAGACCGGCAAGGCCGCCGTGGACGGCCTGCTCAAGCAGGGTGTGCTGGCGCTCACCGGGGTGGTCAACTCGGCGGTGATGGTCGGCATCCGGGACACCGTCGAGCAGGCCAAGGTCCCGCTGATCGGCTCCAACGCCTCGCCGAGCAGCCTCCAGAGCGTGTTCTACATCTGGCGGACGTCGTACGTGCTGGACGAGGCCGGCAAGGCGCTGGGCCGCTACCTGCGCGACCAACTGCCCGCCAACGGCCGGGTGGCGATCATCATGCCGGAGAACGTCGGCAGCCCGGACGTGGTGCGAGGCTTCCGGCAGGAGTTCGGCGCGACCGACCCGCGAATCAGCGACCCGGTCACCTACACCAGCGCCAACCCCAACCCCGGCAAGACCACGTTCTCGGCGGACATCAGCACCGCGCTGGCCAAGGAGCCCACGGCGGTCTTCTGCTTCTTCGCCGGCGCCGCCGCAGTGGAGTTCATCAAGCAGTTGCGGGAGAAGTTCGCCGGGCCGATCTACGCACCCGGCTTCCTCACCGAGGGCACAGTGCTGGAAAGCCTGAAGGAGAACGCGCTGGGCATCCAGACCGCGCTGAACTACTCGGCCGACCTGAACAACACGTCCAACCGGGTCTTCGCCTCGGCCTACCGCAAGAAATACCAGGTCACCCCCACCACGTACGCGATGGCGTCGTACGACGCGGCGCAGGTGCTCGACCAGGCGATCCAGCTGACCGGCGGCTCGCCCAACCCGCAGCAGGTCAACCTGGCACTCGGCAGGATCGGCCAGATCGACAGCCCGCGCGGCATCTGGCAGTTCAACCAGCCGCGTACCCCACAGCAGAAGTGGTACCTGCGGGAGGTGCAGCGCGACGGCCAGGTCATGTCGAACGTGCTGATCAACGAGCTGGCCACGCTGGGCTGAGCCCGCAGCGACGACAGGGTCGGCCTCCCGTCGGGGAGGCCGACCCTGTCGTACGGGGAGTCAGTGCCGCAGCTCGGCGATGCAGCACTTCACGCTGCCGCCGCCCTTCTTCAGCTCGGCCAACTCGACGGGAACCGGGGTGTAGCCGGCCGCCTTCAGTTTGCCGGCGAACCGGGTCGCCTCGCTGTTGAGCACCACGTTCGCGCCGTCGCTGACCAGGTTGAGCCCGAAGGCCAGAGCGTCTTCGTCGTCGGCGAGCACCGCGTCCGGGAAGAGCTGGGTGAGCACCCGCTGGCTGGCCGCGGAGAACGCGCCCGGGAAGTAGGCGACGTTCGAGTCGTCGATGGCCGCGAGTGCCACGTCCAGGTGGTAGAAGCGGGGGTCGATCAGACGCAGGGACACCACCGGCCGGCCCAGCGCCTCCTGCGCCTCACCGTGCGCCGGAAGCTCGGTGCGGAAGCCGTGCCCGGCGAGGATGAGGCCGCCGTGCGCCTCCGGCACGTACGCGAAGTCGCCCTCGCCCTCGTTTGTTTCGCCCGGTGCGACGAACCGCCAGCCCTGCGACTCGTAGAAGGCGTGGTGGGCGGCGGCCTCGGCGGCCCGCTGCTCGTGCCTGAACCGAGCGCCGTACACGCTGCCGTCCACCACGAAGGCGCCGTTGGCGGCGTAGACCATGTCGGGCAGGCCCGGCTCGGGTGTGAGCAGGTGCACCTCGTGGCCGAGACCGACGAGCGTCTCGTGCAGCCGGTCCCACTGTTTGACGGCCAGGTCCCGGTCGACGGGCGTGGTCACGTCCATCCACGGGTTGATCGCGTACTCGACCGCGAAGTGCTCGGGCGAGCACATGAGATATGTCCGCTTTCGCGGGACTCGCTGCTGGTTCACGGTCACCAAGAGTAGGTACCGTGGAACTTTGGTAACAGCCACAACCGTTGCTTCTCAGAGGCGGAACGTTGCAGATAGACGCGGTAGACCAGCGGATCATTGCGTTACTCGTCGCCGACGCCCGTGCGTCGTACGCCGACATCGGCAGCCGGGTGTCACTCTCCGCCCCGGCCGTCAAGCGGCGCGTCGATCGGCTACGCGCCACCGGCGTGATCCGGGGATTCACGGCCGTGGTGGACCCGGCCGCCGTCGGCTGGACCACCGAGGCGTTCGTCGAGTTGTTCTGCGCCGGCCGGACCACCCCCGCCCAGATCGGCGTGGCCGCCCGGCGACACCCGGAGGTGGTCGGCGCCTACACCGTCTCCGGGGAGGCGGACGCGCTCGTGCACCTGCGCGCCGCCGACATCGCCCACCTGGAGGCGGCGCTGGAGCGGCTGCGCGCCGAGTCCTTCGTGACCTCCACCCGCAGCACGATCGTGCTGTCCCGCCTGGCCGAGTCCCCGGGCGTCGGCCCGTCGCCCCGCACCGCTTGACCTCAACCCTGGTTGAGGCGCTCCGCTGTCCCCGAGTGGACGCCGTCACGGTTCGAGGGGGACTTCATGCGGGCGATCCGGTTACGTGAGTGCGGCGGGCCCGAGGTGCTGGTGCCCGGCACCGCGACCGACCCGACACCCGGCCCTGGTCAGGTGCTGATCGACGTCGCGCACGCGAACATCACCTTCGTCGAGACGCAACAGCGCGCCGGCCGGCGCGGGCCGTTCCAGGTCACCCCGCCCCTGATCCCCGGCAACGGCGTGGGCGGAGTGATCGCCGCCGTCGGCCCGGACGTCGACCCGGCGCAGCTCGGGCGGCGGGTGGTCAGCGCGACCGGCGGCTCCGGCGGATACGCCGAACGAGCGGCGGTCGACGCCGCCGCGCCGATCGAGGTGCCCGCCGAGCTGGCCCTGGACGAGGCGGTGGCACTGCTGGCCGACGGGCGTACCGCCACCATGCTTGTCGAGGCGGTCGGCATCCGCCCCGGCGACCGGGTGCTCGTGGAAGCGGCCGCGGGCGGCGTGGGCAGCCTCCTGGTACGACTCGCGGCCCAGGCCGGTGCCCGGGTGATCGGCGTCGCCGGTGGGCCGCGCAAGGTGGACCTGCTGCCCGGCCTGGGCGCCGAGCTTGCCGTCGACTACCTCCAACCGGACTGGGCCGACCGCGTGCGGGCCCCGCTGGGCGGCGTCGACGTGGTGTTCGACGGGGTCGGCGGCGCGGTGGCCCGAGCGGCCTTCGACCTGCTGGACCCGGGCGGTCGCATGGTCAGCTTCGGCCTGGCGAGCGGAGAGTGGTCGCCGGTGTCCGCGGAGGCCGCCACGGCCCGGCAGGTCACCCTGGTACGGCCGGACACGTCACCCGCACAACTGCGGGCGTACACCCGGCAGGCCCTGGCCGGCGGTGCCGCCGGCCGCCTGCGCCCGCTCATCGGCCAGCGATTCCGGCTGGAACGCGCCGCCGACGCGCACGCCGCCATCGAGGCGCGCGCGACGGTCGGCAAGACCCTGCTGGACGTCTAAGGCCTGTTTCATGAGGGCGGTCGAGCCGAGGCGGAGTCCGGGAGGCGATCCGGCAAGGCGCGGTTTCGTCCGGATACCGGTGTTGTTTGCGGCCGGAACCCCAACCCCCCCGGGGGGGGGCCGGGGCCCCCCCCGGCCGGCCC